>NZ_JASUSU010000052.1:0-20207 GCF_030445905.1 Oceanotoga sp.
CCTCGATGTCGGCTCATCGCATCCTGGGGCTGAAGAAGGTCCCAAGGGTTGGGCTGTTCGCCCATTAAAGCGGTACGTGAGCTGGGTTCAGAACGTCGTAAGACAGTTCGGTCCCTATCTGCTGCGGGCGTAGGAAGTTTGAGGGGGGTTGCTCTTAGTACGAGAGGACCAGAGTGAGTGTACCGCTGGTGAACCAGTTGTCAGGCAAATGGCAGGAGCTGGGTAGCTAAGTACATGACCGATAACCGCTGAAAGCATCTAAGTGGGAAACGGGCCCCAAGATAAGACTTCCCGCTCGAAAGAGTTAAGGGTAGTTCGAGACTAGAACGTAGATAGGCCACAGATGTAAGTGCAGTGATGTATTGAGTCGAGTGGTACTAATAACCCGAGGCTTTGGACAAATGTTTCTTATGTACTAGTGAGTGAGTATTTAGGGGTGAGGATAATGAGTTGGGTTCCACCCAGATCCATTCCGAACCTGGCAGTTAAGCCTTCTCATGCTGATGGTAGTACACTTTTTCTAAGAGAGAACTTTTTTGTTCTCTCTTTTCTTTTATTTATTCTAAAAAAGGGGGAATTTTTAATGATTAGATTTGGTATAATAGGTACAAATTTTATTACTGAAAGATTTTTAGAGGCTGCAAAACTAATAAAAAATTTTAAATTAAATGCTGTTTATTCAAGGACAGAAAAGAGAGCTAAAGAATTTGCAATAAAATATGATGTGAAAAATATTTTTACCAATTTAGAACAGTTATCTAAAAGCGATTTGATCGATGCTATATACATAGCAAGTCCTAATTCTTTACATCATGATCAAACTTTATTATTTTTACAAAATAATAAAAGTGTGTTATGTGAAAAACCTATAGCTTCTAATTTAAAAGAATTAAAAAATATGATAGAAGTTTCTAAAAAAAATAAAGTCCTCTTAATGGAAGCATTAAAAGGTAGTTTTTTACCAAATTATATTTCAATAAAAGAAAATTTATATAAAATTGGTAAAGTAAGAAAATATATTTCTAATTTCTGTCAGTATTCTTCAAGATATGATAAATATAAAAATAATGAACTTCCAAATACATTCAATCCGATTTTTTCAAATGGAGCTTTAATGGATATAGGAATATACACAATATATCCTTTAATCGATATATTTGGTATGCCTAAAAATATTAAATCTGAATCATTATTATTAGATTCAGGTGTTGATGGACAAGGGACGGCAATTTTAGAATATAATGAGATGGAAGGTATTATTAATTATTCAAAAATAAGTAATTCTAAACTTTTTAATGAAATTCAAGGTGAAAAGGGAACTATTTTAATAGATAAAATTTCTCAACCATCTGATATAAAAATATTTTATAATGATGGAAGTATAGAAAATATAACTAAAAATCAAATCGATCAAAATATGTATTATGAAATAGAACATTTTATAAATCTTATTGAAAATAATATTATAGAATCACCAATTAATACATTTGATCTATCTTTAAAAGTTATGTCTATAATTGAAAATATTAGAAAACAAAATAGTATTATTTATCCTGCCGATAATAAATAAAAAAAAGAATTCTTTTATGTTATAATTGTTATAAAAGAGTAAAAAAAAGAAATGATTTTTTTTATTTAGGAGGGGATATTATGAATAAAGAAGAGCTTTTAAAAAGGAAAAGAATCCTTGAGATTGAAAAAAATGCTATAGAAAAGTATATGGGGCCTCATGAGCATGATGAATCTTTAAAAGAAGAATGGGAAAGATTAACAACAGAGCTTGAAAAAATTGAAAAAGAACTTTAAAATTAAAAAGGCAGATTTATATCTGCCTTTTTTTATATATTGACTGTTTAAAAAATTTAATCTTTATAATGTATAATTGAGGAAAAAGAACAATCGAGAGGTGTTAGAATGTATGTTCGAAAATGGTATTCTAAATCTTTTCATTATGTATATTTAAATTCTACTTTAAGAGAATTTTATGAGAAGCTATCTGATCTTGGAGATAATATAGCAATTTTGAGAAATGATAATACTTTGTATAATATGATTACAAAGGAAGAACTCGAATTTTTGAGTAAATTTGATGAGAATATGAAATTATATGAAATTCTTGATCCTGTAGAATATTTTTTATTTGATGATGATTTAGTTGAAGATGCTTTGAATATAATGCTTGAAAATCATATAAAAGTGTTACCTGTAGTTGATTCTGAAATGATTCCATTGGGTATATTTGGTTTCTTTGAAATATTAAGAGCTTTTAGAAGTATTTCAGCTATGGATGAATCTGGAACTAAAATTATTTTAACAAGAAAAGATAAGCCTGGTCAACTCAATAATATACTTCAATTACTTGCTAAAGAAGATATAAATGTACTTTCTTTGATGACATCAAAAAATGTTAATTCAAAAAGGTCTATAACCTTAAAATTAGATATACAAAATGTGAATGTTGTTTCTGATATTTTTGAAAAAAATAATATTGAATATGATGCGATTTTTGAAGAAAATATTGATTATATTTGAGGAGGTCTTTTATGATATTAAAGGTTTTAATACCAGGTGGAACTTTATGGATACCTGAACGTATACAAGGAAGTTATGCAACTATATGTCTTTTAGAGCATAAAAACAAAAAAATAATAATGGAACCTGGATATGAACCTTCCTTAAGATTTTTAGAAGAAAAATTTCAAGAATTAAATTTAAAATCGGATGATATTACAGATATTCTTTTGAGTCATGCCCATTTGGATCATGCAAAAAATTCTATTTATTTTAAAAATGCCATTGTTAATGTTCATAAATTATACGATAATAAAAATTTTAATAAATTTGGAGATTTTTCTTCTCAATCTTATATTAATATGATTGAAGATATAAAAAAAAGAGAGAAAAAATTTGATAATGGTGATATATTATTTGAGTCAATAGAAGTCGTACATACTCCTTTTCATAGTAAAGAACATTGTTCTTTTTACATAAAAACAGAAAATATGGGAAAAGTTTTTTTTCCAGGAGATATATGCATGACGAGAATAGAATTATATGATATTATGAGAGGTTTAAGAACGGATGAGGTGGCTAATATAGTAAAAAAATATTATGATATTAGTGATTGGATTGTATTTACTCATGATGCACCTTACTCAATAAAATAAAATTTTGGGAGGGTTAATATGAAAATTGCTTATGTTTCTTTTGAGGTTGTACCTTTTGCAAAAGTAGGAGGTCTTGCAGATGTTGCAGGAGCTTTGCCAAAATATTTAAAGAAAAGAAAAAATAATGTTTTTGTTGTTATGCCTTTTCATAAAGTTATTAGAGACAATTTCAATAATTTAAAACTTATTTCTGAAGATTTTGTGCCTCTTTCTCATGAACTCAAACAACCTTTTTCAGTTTATGAAGGAAAATTACCAGAGAGTGATGTAGTTGTCTATTTTATAAAAAATAATGAATTATTTAATACAAAAGATATATATGGTGGAAGAGATTTAGCACTTCAAAGTTCATATTTTTGTGATAGTGTTTTGAAATTTATTAAAGAAATACATCCAGATACAGATTTAATAAATGTTAATGATTGGCAAACATCTTTAATACCAGCATATCTAAAAAATAATTATTTTTTAGATGATATATTAGGAAATATTAAAACAGTTCTCACAATTCATAATCTTGGATATCAAGGTATATTTACGAGAGATAAATTTGATCTTACTGGACTACCAGATTTTATATTTAATCCAGAATATGCAGAATTTTATGGATATACAAATTATCTTAAACTCGGAATCATATATTCTGATATAGTTAACACAGTTAGTAAAACTTATGCCGAGGAAATACAAACAGCCGAGTTTGGATATCAGCTTGATGGAGTATTAAGGAGTAAAAAAGACTTTTTATATGGAATAATCAATGGAATTGATTATGAGGAATATAATCCTTTAACTGATAAAAGAATATTTAAACCTATAAAAAATTATAATGATAAAATAGAAAATAAATTAAAACTTCAAGAGAAACTTGGTTTAAAAATTTCTAAAGATGTTCCAGTTATTTCTCTTATAAGTAGATTATATGATCAAAAAGGACTTGATTTAATACAAGAAATAATTGAATATTCTCTTGCACTTGATTTTCAGTTTGTGATTTTAGGAACTGGAGATAAAAAATATGAAGATTTTTTTAATGAACTTTCAAAAAGGTATCCCAAACAAGTAAGTTCGAATTTATTCTTTGATTTAGATCTCGCTCAAAAAATATATGCTGGATCAGATATGTTTTTAATGCCTTCTTTATATGAACCATGTGGACTTGGTCAAATGTATTCTATGAGATATGGAACTGTACCAATTGTTAGATATACTGGAGGATTGGCAGATACTGTTATTGAATTTTATGAAGAAGGAAATGGAAATGGATTTGGTTTTTATGATTATACTTCTAAAGATCTTTTAAATGCCATAACTAAAGCAGTCTTTTATTATAAAAAAAGAAATAAAGAATGGAAGAAATTGTTCGATAATTGTATGAAAAGTAATTTTTCATATGAAACTACAGCTTTAAATTATGAACATCTTTATAAAGTGGCTTTGGAGTTATCAAGAGGTGGAGAGGATTGAGTGAATTAAGAAAAGATCCTCTAACCAATAGATGGGTAATAATATCTGAAGATAGAGCTAAAAGACCTATGAATTATGTAGAAGAAGAGCGTATAGAAGAACTTTATTGCCCTTTTGATTATGGAAATGAAAATAGTACTCCTAATGAACTTCTTTCGTTTAGAAGTCCAGATAGTAAGGCTAATGAATCAGGATGGTGGGTTAGAGTTGTTCCAAATAAATTTTCAGCTCTAAAAGAAAATATAATTTTAGATAAATCACCTTATGGAATTTATGATAGAGTATCGGGATTTGGATATCATGAAGTAATAATAGAAACACCAGAACATAATACGAATGTATCTCATTTTTCATTGAAACAAATGGAAGAAGTTTTTTGGGCATATTTAAAAAGATTTAATTCTTTAAAAGAAGATAAAAGAATTAAGTATATACAGATATTTAAAAATTATGGTAAAAAAGCAGGAGCCTCTTTAGTTCATCCACATTCTCAATTAATAGCTACGAGTATTGTTCCTGTTAATCTTATAGATGAAATAGAAGGTGCAAAAAAATATTTTAATTTTAAAAACAGATGTGTTTTTTGTGATATTGTTAAATATGAAGAAGAAGTAAATGAAAGAATTATTTTTAAAAGTGAAAATTTTATAGTATTTGAACCTTATGCTTCAAGATTTCCTTATGAAACATGGATTATGCCGAGATTTCATTCGCATGATTTTGGAGAATTAGAAAAAAATGAAGATATAGTAAAAGAATTGGCTGAAGTTTCTAAAAATTTTTATTCCAGATTTTTTAAAGTTTTGAATAATCCTCCTTATAATATGCTTATTCATACGGCACCTTTTGGAGAGGATTGTAGTAAAGAATACCATTGGCATATAGAAATAATACCCCGAATTACTAATATAGCTGGATTTGAATGGGGAACAGGATTTTATATAAATTCTGTTTCTCCAGAAAAAGCTGCTGATGAATTAAAAAAGGAGGAACCATTTTTATGAAAAAGGGATTGATTTTAGTTTATTTATTTTTAGGGATTTTAATTTATTCATTTAATCTCAGTATAAAACCAATATTTACTACTTATAATGAAGAAAATACAAATTATTTATTTTATTCAGTGACTCCTGTGATGGATTTTGGAACTTTAAAAATAGGACCTGGTGTTAATTTATATCAAAATGAAATAGGTGGTAAATTTTATTATGGAGTTCCAAATAGATATACAGAAGATAGTACCAATGTATATAATATGTTTTCTATAAATTATTTAGAGATTTCTACTGATTTTGCAAATTTTAAATATTCATTTATGAATGAATATACACATGGTTTAGGAACAACTATGTATAGATACTCAAAAAAACTTGCAAAATCTTTTGATTTGAAGATCTTTAAAGAAGATGAATATAATTTTTCAGTTCATTATCCATATGAAATTACAACTTATTTTCCATTTACCACAAAAAATTCAGCAACTTTATCATGGGTTAATTTAGATTATAATTTTGATATTTTTAATATGGGAATTTTAATTGCAACTAATTATCCATATTCAGATTATCATACTGATATAGTATCAATTTTGAATGTATATAAACCTTTTGGACCTTTAAATTTAGGTGTTGAAGGAAGTGTTATATATACAAAAGCAGAAAAAAATAATCTTGTATATGGAGATACCGTTGGTTTTTTAGGAGGATTAGGAGCAGCTATAAGTTTTGAATACGTTGATTTAAGAGCTTTGCCTATAATATATTTAAGTAAATATTCAAATTTAAATTATTTGGACAATAATTATGAAAAAACAAATAATTTAGCTCAAAATTATGATTTTTTAGTATTATCTGAAGAAGAAAGATTGGGAGGTATTTATGATATATCATTTAGATATGATGATATTTTAGATTCATATTTAAGATATAGTTATGAAGTTCCTTTTAATTTTAGTGAAATTCAAAATCAAAAGATATATTCAAAAGTTTATTTAAAATCACCTATTTCAGAATACCCTTTTTCTTTTGAAATGAGTTATAACAGAATATTAGAAAATAATGAATTTGTTTTTGATATTTTTAAAGAAATATTCAACAAGAATACACAGTTTGAATATTCTTTAAACTATAATTTGCTTACTGGATTGAGTCTTTCATATATAAATTATTATGATCATATATCTAATGAAATGAAAGGTAAAATAGCTTTGAATGCAACTTATCAATTTTAAAATAATCGAGAAGATTATATCTTCTCGATTATTTTTTTATCTAAATTTAAATCCAAGAATTTATTTTTGATATATAGTTTATTATTTTCTATTAGTTTTAAGTATTTTTCTGCTGTTTTTTCCCAAGTATAATTATTTATAACTAAATTATATGATTTATCAGAGTATTTTAAATAATCTTTAAAACAAGTTAAAAATCCTTCAGCAATATTTTGTGGATTTTCTGGATCTATTAAAATACCTTCTTTATTTTTGAAAATCTCTTTTGGTCCACCATTTTTTGTTGCAACGATGGGCAATTTACATGCAGCAGCTTCTAATGGTGCTAAACCAAAAGGCTCATAAAAAGATGGCAAACAAAAAATAGCTTTATTTTTTCTCAAATAAGAGTATGTACATGCAAGATCTTTTTGAGATTTAATGTTTAAAAAGATAATTTTATTTTCTATATTATTTTTTAATATCAAATCTATCATAGGCTTAATTATATTTCTATCTGAATCATTTAATTTATCTATTTCAAAGGGGTTATCTATATTTCTTAGAACAATAACCATTTTTGAGAAATTATTTAAATTTTTGTTTTCAATGAAAGCTTTTAAAGCATTTAAATGATTTTTTTTGAATTCTAATCTACTCGAAAGAATTATTAAATTTTTATAATTTTTTATTTTGGAATCTAAATATAACTTAAGTTCTTTTGATATATTTAAATCAGGATTAAAAATTTTTGTATTAACTCCAGGAGGAATTAAATTAAATTTTTCTAAATTTGTTTGAGAAATTTCTTTATAATAATCATGCATATATTGTTCTTCTTTTTCTTGAACAGTTGAAACAGATATAAAATCACAATATTTTATTGATAATTTTTCAGCATTTATTCTTTTTGTAAAATTAAAATCTTTATCATATTTGATATAATTAAATTCATTTACATTCAATTTATCCATTTTCTGAGCTCCTAATGAATGAGCTGTAAAAGAAAAAGGTTTGTTTATATATTTTTTCAGTAGAGCTCCCGTATATCCTCCATCGGCATAATGAGTTGTAAAAAAATCTGGTATTTCATTGCCATAGAATTTTATTATTTGGTTTGAAAATTCATTTAAATAAGGCCAAATTTTTTCTTTTTGTAGAAATTTATTACCTCCAAACTCTAATCGTATAATTCTTAAATTATTATAATTATCATAATAATCTATAGACTTACTGAATTCTGGCCATTTATCATCAACTATTTTTCTTGTTATTATATCAACTTTTATACCCAATTTTGACATAGCCATAGCCAATTCTTTTACATATATTAATTGACCCCCAAAATCTGGATGTTCTGTTAAATGAGAATCAAAGTTATCAAAATTACCTTGAGGATTTATAAAACCAATTTTCATATATAAGACTCCTTTCAAATTAGAGCTTTTTTAAATTTGATATATCGAATTCTGCACCTATATTTTTTAAACTTTCTTCTGCAAAGGATCTTCCAAAGTATAAAGAATCTTCTATTGTTTTATTGTTCATTATTCCATAGTATATTCCAGACCAAAAAGCATCTCCTGCCCCTGTTGTATCTATAACCTCTTTTATAGTAGAAGGGATTTTTAATGATTTGTTTTTATTATTTATGTATATAGCACCTTTTTCTCCTAAAGTTAGTACTATATTCTTTGCTCCCAAACTAAAAAATTCATTTATATAAGAATCTAAAGTATTTTTTCCAAAAATGCTTTCGCAATCATCTTCAGAGGGTTTTATTAAATTTATATAAGGAAGTATTTTTTTTAATATATTTATTATATTATCAGAACTCTTCCACAAAATTTTTCTATAATTTGGATCGAATCCAATAAATAAATTATTTTCTTTAGCTTTTTTTAATATATTAAATGTATTTTTTAAATTATGATCTGTTGATAATGCCCAAGAAGATATATGAAGAATTTTTGATTGAGAAACTAAATTTAAAGCTTTATCATTTAGTTCTAAATTCAATGAAGAAGATCTATAAGCATGAAATTTTGGTGTTTTTTTTGACTTTAAAACTGTTACAATATCTGTATTATTATCTTCACTTATAGTCATTCCAGAAGTATTTATATTATTTTTTTTAAGCTTTTCAAGTATGAAATTTCCAAAAGGATCATTTCCAATTTTTGATATCAAAGCAGTTTTTACATTTAATTTTGATAAATTAATACAAATATTTGCTGGAGATCCTCCAAAATATTTTTTAAAAGATAGAGAATCTTTTAAATTTTCTATATAATCACTTGATATTAAATCTATTAAAACTTCTCCATACGATATAAAATCCATATTTTGATCGCTCCTTTTTGAAAAAAATTTTATTTCATTAATATTATATCAAAAAAAATTTCATGCATGCAATGAGGAAAATGTAAAAAAAACGTTTTATTTATGAATAAAAGCTAATATTTCTATATAATTGATGTTAATTAGATTTTTATAATGATGTTAAAAATTTTATAATTGTATTATAAAATGATGTTCTACATTACTTGGGAGGTGGATTAAGTGAAAAAAGGGTTATTATTTATTTTTATATTATTACTTCTTGTAAACGTTTTCTCAGTAAATATTTCTATGACTGCTGGAGCAGTTGGTAAAGAGCTTGAAGTTCTTTATAAACAAGTAGAAGAGTTTGAAAAATTAAATCCTGATATAAGTGTAAAAGTTTTACCTATGCCAAATTCTTCAACATCAAGACATGATTTGTATGTTACATATCTTGCTTCTGGAACACCAGATCCAACAGTTTTGATGCTTGATGTAATATGGCCAGCTGAATTTGAACCTTTTTTAGCAGATTTAACATCTGATTATGATTATTTTGAACTCGATAAATTCTTAGAAGGTACAGTTAAATCCGTAACTTATAAGAATAAAGTAGTTGCAATACCTTGGTTTACAGATGCTGGATTGCTTTATTATAGAAAAGATTTATTAGATAAATATGGTTATGATGTTCCAAAAACTTGGGATGAACTTTATAATATAGCAAAAGATATTTCAAACAAAGAAAAAATAGATGGATTTATATGGCAAGGAGCTTCTTATGAAGGTCTTACATGTGATGTTATGGAATTTATACATTCACATGGTGGAGCTATAGTTGAAAATGGTGAAGTTGTTCTTGATAAACCAGAAAACAAAGAAAGAACTATAATAGCTTTAAATTATATGAAAAAATTGATAGATGATGGTGTTACAAGAAAAGGTGTAACCACTTATATGGAAGAAGAAGCAAGAAGATTATTCCAAAATGGAGATGCTGTTTTTATGAGAAATTGGCCATATGCTTGGACTTTAGTAAATGGAGATTCTTCAAAAATAGCAGGAAAAGTTGGAGTATCTCCTTTACCTAAGGGATCTAACCCAGAAGGAAGAAATTCTGCAACTTTAGGTGGATGGAACCTTGCAATAAATGGTAATGCATCAAAGTCTCAAATAGAAGCTGCTAAGAAATTAATAAAATTCCTTACAAGCCCTGAACAACAAGTTGTAAAAGCTTTAGGAGTTACTCAAAATCCAACGAGAAAAGCTGTTTATAATGATCCAAGAATAAAAGAAGAAATTCCTTTCATGGTTGAACTTTATGATGTATTTATAAATGCAGAACCAAGACCTGTAACTCCAGTTTACTCTGAAGTTAGTAGAGAAATATATACAGAAACAAGTAATGTTTTAAGAGGAATAAAAACACCTGAAAAAGCAGTAGATGATTTAATAAATTCTTTAAAAGAAATAATGTAAAAATAATTTTTTATTGACGGTAAGCGGATTTTATCCGTCTTACCGTTTTTTAAAAGAGGAGGGTGTTTTTAATGAACAATTATAATAAAAAAGATATGAAATTAGCTTTTTGGCTAATAATACCAGCTTTAATTGCAATAGGTATAACGGCTTTTATACCTTTGATACAAACTTTTTATGATTCTTTTTTTAAATGGTCATTAAGACCTGGATTTGAAAGAGAGTTTTTAGGATTTAAAAATTATATAGATTTGTTTCAAGATAGTAGATTTTTAGCTTCTCTATGGAACACTATATACTTTTCATTTTTTTCTGTTTTATTTGAATTTTTAATTGGTTTAGGTGTTGCATTAATTTTAAATGCGAAATTTAAGTTTAGAGGATTTATGAGAGCTGCAATGTTAATTCCCTGGGCTGTACCGACAGTTATTTCATCTCAAATGTGGAGATGGATGTTTAATGATCAATATGGAGTTATAAGTAATTTATTTTATACTTTAGGAATATTAGAACAAGGAACACCAATATTAGCCGATCCAAAACTTGCTTTAAATGCTATTGTTGCTGTCGATGTTTGGAAGACAACTCCTTTCGTAGCTCTTTTATTGTTAGCTGGACTGCAGTTAATACCTGGAGAACTTTATGAGGCTTCCAGAATAGATGGTGCAACAAAATGGAAGCAATTTACAAGTATAACTTTACCAATATTGAAACCTACCATTGCTGTTACTCTTATATTTAGAACCTTAGATGCATTAAGAGTTTTTGATATTGTATATATAATGACTCCTGGTTTACAACAAACAGAAACAATGTCTGTATACAATAGAAGTTTACTTATGGATAATATATTTTCTCCAAGAGGTCTTTTTGGATATGGATCAGCCTTATCGGTTATTATATTTTTGATTATTGGAGTTTTTACACTTATTTATATCAAAACTATGAAATTAAAAATAGACTGATGGGGGGATTTATATGAGAATTGGAATGAAAGGAAAAAAAAGATTAGAAAAAATTATTTTATATATTTTTGTTATTATAATATTCATATATTTTGTTTTTCCATTTTATTGGGCAATAAGAAGTTCTTTTACAAGTAATAAATTACTTTTTTCAGAGAATTTTAATTTGATACCACCAGAATTTACTTTTGAACATTATATAAATGTTTTTAAAGAGCATAATTTTTTAAGAAATATATGGAATTCAATTGTAGTTGCAGGATCTACTACGATATTATCTTTAATAATAGGATCTTTTGCAGGGTATGCTGTTGCAAGATTAAAAATACCTGGAAAAATATTTATTATGGGAAGTATTTTAGCTGTTTCAATGTTTCCTCAGGTTTCAATCCTTGGAGGACTTTATCAACTATTAAGAAATATGAATCTTATAGATACTTATCCAGGACTTATAATACCTTATACAGCGATTACCTTACCTCTTACAACATGGATTTTACAAAACTTTTTTAGAGATTTACCTTTATCTGTTGAAGAATCTGCTTATATAGATGGATGCTCGAAGTTCGAAACTTTATGGAGAATTGTTTTGCCTTTATCTGGACCGGCTATAGTTACAACTGGTCTCTTAACTTTTATAAGTGCTTGGAATGAATTTATGTTTGCTTTAACTTTTGTTATAAATCCTGAAATGTTTACAGTTCCAGTAGCTATTTCTATGTTTACAGGAGCATCACAGTATGAACAACCTTGGGGGCAATTGATGGCTGCATCTGTTATGATAACAGTTCCTTTGGTTATACTTGTTTTAATATTTCAAAATAAAATAGTAGAAGGATTGACTTCTGGTGCTGTAAAAGGATAAAATATTTAATAAAAGACTTTTGATATACTAAATATTCAAAAGTCTTTTATTTTTTATTTTGAAATAAAAAAACCTTGCGGTATAATTGAATTTGATGTAATAAATCGTTTAGGATGGGAGTGATTCTTTTGAAAAGACTCTTTGGAACAGATGGTATTAGAGGAATAGTTAATGAGGAACTTACAGTTGAATTAGCTATGAGAGTTGGAAATGCTGTTGCAAGACTTTATAATGGTAAATATGATAGGCTTTTAATAGCAATGGATACAAGAAATTCAGGTAAAATGTTTGAAATAGCTATAGCTTCTGGAGCTGTAGCAGCAGGAATGAAAGTGGAATCGTGTGGAGTTATACCTACTCCATCTTTGGCATATCTTACAAAAAAAGAAAAAACTGTTGGAATAATGATTTCAGCATCTCATAATCCTTCTACTTATAATGGGTTGAAGGTTTTATGCGAAGGATTTAAAATACCAGATGAAGAAGAAGTTGATCTTGAAAACATTATATTATCTGAAAATATGGAATATGCACCATATGGTGATGTAGAAGAATTTATCATTAATGGAGGAAAAGATAAATATATAGAATATGTGAAAAGTATATATAAAAATTTAAATTTAAATTATAAAATAGCTATTGATGTTGGAAATGGTGCAGCTGGTTCAGTAATTGAAAGTATTTTAAATAATTTAAATTTAAATTATACTGTTTTCAACAATGAGCCAGATGGTTTTAATATAAATCAAAATTGTGGATCTACTGCTCCTGATTTTTTATCTGATAAAATAAAAAAAGGTAATTATGATTTTGGAATTCTTTTTGATGGAGATGCTGATAGATGTCTTTTCTTAGATTCTAAAGGTAATTTAGTAGATGGAGATAAACTTATGGCTATAAATGCTTTTAAATTAAAAAAACAGAATAGATTATCTGAAAATACTGTTGTTGCAACTATAATGAGTAATTTAGGATTTGAAGAATATTTAAAAGAACATGGAATAAACCTTGTTAGAACGGGGGTTGGAGATAAATATGTTCTTCAAAGAATGATAGATAATAATTTTACCATAGGTGGAGAACAATCTGGGCATATAATTTTTATGGATAGATCTACAACAGGAGATGGTTTGATTACAGCTCTTGAAACTCTTGATACTATGAAATTTTTTGAAAAAACAATTGATGAACTCATATGTGAAATTCCTTCTTATCCTCAATTATTAAAAAATGTTTCAGTTAAAAATAAAAAAGATGTTATGAAAGATGAAAGAATAGAAAAATTAAAAGAAAAATATGAAAATATTTCAGGATTGAAACTTGTTTTAAGGCCTTCTGGAACAGAACATAAAATTAGAGTTATGGCTGAAGGAAAAGATGCGGAAAAAGTAAATTCAATAGTATATGAATTTGTAGAATTAATAGAATTAATAGATAAAGAATATTAAATAAAATAAAAAAACTCCAAAGTATATAAAAATTACCTTGGAGTTTTTTTATTTATGGTTAAAAATATTATTTTTATCTATAAAAGAATTTTACTACAAATCTTATATTATCTCTGTACATTATAAGTGCAACATAAGAATTTTTTTCAACAGAAGAGGCTATTTTTTCCCAATCTGAAACATTTTTTATATCATGATATGTTCCATTTATAGCTATTTGGTTTATTAAATCACCTTTGGTTATTCCAAATATAGGGGAATTATTAGTTACTTCTTCAACTATTACACCATTAGTATTTTTTGATAAAGATTTTTCTTCCACATCTTTTGGAGTTATTTCTCTGACTATTAATCCAAAATAATCTTTTTTAGCTAAAACAACTTCTTTTTCTGAACTTCCCAATAATACATTTAATTTTATTTCTTTTCCAAATCTATTTATTATGACTTCTATTTTTTCACCAGCTGTATAAGTTCTTATAATAGATCTCAATTCTTCGGCATTAGATATTTTTTTATTATCTATTTTTACAATTACATCATCTGCTTTTATTCCAGCATCAGAAGCAGCTGAATTATCTATTACATCACTTATATAAGCTCCTTCATCAACTTTTAATCCAAGTGATTTTCTCAATTCTTCTGTTATATCTCCAAAATAAACTCCGAGATAGGCTCTTTCATATTTTCCGTCATCAATTATGGAGTATGCAAATTTTTTGGCCAAATTTATTGGAATTGCAAAACCTAAATTTACTCCTTGATTTGGGTTTACTATTATTGTATTTACACCTATTACTTGTGCATGTATATTTAAAAGAGGTCCACCACTATTTCCTGGATTTATAGCTGCATCTGTTTGAATTAAATCTACATAATAACCAGAACCATCAGGTTTTTGTACTTTTCTATTCAAAGCACTTATTACACCAGTTGTTACAGTATGACTCAATCCTAATGGATTACCAATTGCTACAACAGTGCCTCCTATTTCAAGCTCTGATGAATCACCCAATTCAACGATTGGAAGTTTTGAATCTGTATTAACTTTTAATACAGCAAGATCTAAATCTTTATCTCCACCAATATATTTTGCTTCGTAGACTTTGTCATTTCCAAGAGTAACATTTATATTCGTTGCATTTTCTACTACATGATAATTTGTTATTATATAACCTTTTTCATCAAATATAAAACCAGTTCCTAAGCTTGTGAATTCTCTTTGTTGTGTAGGGGGAATTTCACCAAAAAACTTTTTAAAAAAATCTTCTATATAAGGATCAGAATAAGATTCTGTTTTTCCTTTTGCTTCAATACTTACAATTGCTTCAGAAGATGCTTTTACAACATTAACTATTGGACTTTGATATCCTTCGTTTACAATTGCGAATATATTAATAGACAAAACAAGTAATGATAATATTACTAAAACTTTTTTCATAAATCCACCTCCAAAAGTCGATATGTTCGAGTTTATTATGAAACTTTTCTCTTAAAGATTACTTAAAAAAAGGTTTTAATTTTATCTATTGATTCAATAATTGCATCGGCATCTTTTATTTCATCATAGCCATAACCATAAGAACAACCAATAGACTTTATATTATTAACTTTCGCAGAATATATATCATGTTTCCTGTCTCCAACCATTATAAAAGAATTATTTTTTTCTTTTTTCATGATATGTTCAATTACAAAATCTTTATCTCTCCACCCATACATTTCAGAACAATGTGGTGAATCTATATATTTTTTTAGGCCTTTATTCAACATTGCTTCGAGATATTTAATATTACAATTTGAAAGAATAAATAGTTTTTTATTTTTATTTTTTAAAAATTCTAAAGTTTCAAGAACATTATCAAAAAAGACATTTTCTGTTTTTTCTATGATGTTTTCTTCTTTTTCATCCAACAGAAGTATAGCTTTTTTTATCAATTCATCATCATTTGTATTTAAAAGATTTTTCCAAATTTGATCTATAGGATATCCTATATATTTTATTATTTCATCATCTGAAATAGTATAATTAATATTTAGATCTTTTATAACTTCTTTAAAAGCGTTTAAAGTAAATTTTTTGGTATTAACAAGTGTTCCATCAAGATCAAATATAATATTTTTAATATTTTTAAAATTATTTTTTGTCATATATTTTCTCCTATCATAAAATTTTGAATTAATATTGTTTTATCTGTTACAGACATATTTTTATTTAAAATTAACTTTTTAAATTTGAAGTTTTCTTCTAAAACAATTATTTCTTGTGCTAAATTAGCGATTTCAAATGGTTCATGAGATACTAAAATTATTTTTAAATTTTTATTGAATATAGTATTTTTAAAGTCTTTGATTATATTATTTTTATTTTTAATATCAAGAGAAGAAAAAGGTTCATCCATTAATATGATATCTGAATTATATGAGATAGCTCTTGCAATATTAACTCTTTTTTTCATACCACCAGATAATTCTTCGGGGTATTTTTCTAAGGAATCATATATATTTAAACTTGATAATATATCTTTAATTTTTTTATCTGAAATATTGGGTGAAACAAATTTTATATTATCCTTTACATTTAGCCATGGTATTAATCTATCTTCTTGAAATATATAAGATAATCTTTTTTTAGATGATATTAATTCACCACTCGATGAAGGTAAAAGACCAGAAATAATTTTTAAAATCGTTGTTTTTCCTATTCCCGACTCTCCAGCTATACAGTATATAATATTTTGTGAAAAATCATATGAGAAATTTTTTAATACATATTTATTATTAAAGCATTTAGATACATTTTTTAATATTAGTTCATTATTTTTATTTATATTTTTAGATTTAATTATTTTGTTATTTTTTAAGGATATTTTTGGCTTAAAATTTAATTTTAATATCAATTTCTCAAATATTATACCATTTAATATTAAAAATATGGTATATGCAAAGACTTCTTCTGTATTTAAGGTACTTTTTGCAAGAGCTAAAGAATAACCAATTCCTTTAGAGCCAGCTAAAAACTCTCCTGCGACTATAGATCTCCATAATGTTCCCGAAATTATTTTTAAGCTTGATATTAAGAAAGGTATTATGGATGGCAAAAAAATATATTTATAAATATAAGATTTAGATACTTTATAAATATTAGCCATTTCTAATAATTTAGTATCTGTAGATTTAATACCTTCTGATATATTCAATATCAATGTTGGAAGTATTATTATAAAAGATACAAATACAGGAGTATAAAATCCTATGCCAAACCATAACATTGTTATGGCTATATAAGATATTACAGGAGCACCTTGAAGAATCATGACTATTGGTCTTATCATTTTATAAAAATTATTTTTAATACCAGCTAAAAGACCTATTGGAATACCAATTATAATACTCAAAGAAAATCCAATTATACTTTTTAAAAGAGTATCAAAATAATTTATCCAAAAATCTTGAGTTATAAATAGAGAAAAAAGTGTTTTAAAAGTTAGTATTGGACTTGGAAGAATTAAGGGACTGTAAAAAAGAGATATTATGAACCATATAATTATAAATAAAGATATCCCAATTAAAAACATTTAGCACCTCTAAAAAACAAACCCCGTTTATACGGGGTTTGTTTATTATTTATTGAAATCAAGTTGTCTTTCTATTTGAACATATCTATAAAATTCAAGTTCATCCCCTGAAGATATATCATCAAAATTTTCAAATTTTATTCCACATTCTTTAGGAGCATCAACCATTTTTACTTCATCTTTATAATGTTTAAGACTTTCAATTGAAACATCATTTACTAATCCACCATTTCTATATATTCTAACTTTTCCATTTCTGGTTACAAATCCTTCGAGTATTTGTACACCAGCGATATTTCCAACTTTTTTAATTTTAAAGACTTCTTTTATCTTTCCAGAACCAGTTATTTCTTCTTTTTCTTCTGGATCGAGCATACCTTGTAAGGCTTTCTTCAAATCGTCTATTAAATTAAATATTATATCATATTTTTTAATTTGTATTCCTTCTTTTTCCGCTTCTTTAATGGTTTTAGAATCAGCTTTAACTCTGAATCCCATTATTACAGCATCAGAAGCAGAAGCAAGCATTACATCACTATTTGTTATAGAACCTATTCCTGCATGTATAACTTCAATATCAATGTCTTTATTTTGTAATTTACTTATAGAATTTTTTAAAGCTTCAATTTCACCAAATGTACTCGCTTTTAATACTATATTTAAAACCTTTTTTTGATCTTCTTCCATCATTTTCATGAGATCTTCAAGCTTAACATGTTTTTTTGATATTCTTTGATTTTGAATATTCAACATTTCTTTTTTTATTGAAGATATATTTCTTGCTTCATCTAAAGTATCTACAACATAAAGTATTGAGTGCATGTCTGCAACTTCATCAAATCCTAATAATTGTACAGGTGTTGAAGGGCCAGCAGCTTTTATAGTTTTTCCTTTATCATCGAGCATTCTCCTAACTTTCCCGTGAGTAGAGCCAGCTATAAAGAAATCACCTGTTTTTAAAACCCCATCTTTTACTATTACTGTAGCAATAGGTCCAAGAAATTTATCGAGCTTACTATCTATAATTACTGCCCTTGCATTTCCATTAGGTTTACATTTTATCTCTTCCACTTCAGAAACTAAGAGAATCATTTCTAATAAGTCTTCTATACCTTTACCAGATTTTGCAGAAATTTCAACTGTTATAGTATCTCCACCCCAATCTTCAGGTATGAGATTTAACTTTGCAACCATCTGTTGTTTTGTTAATTCTACATTTGCATTAGGTTTATCTACTTTATTAATTGCAACTATTATAGGAACACCGGCATCTTTAGCGTGATTATATGCTTCAACAGTTTGAGGCATAACGCCATCATCAGCTGCTACTATTAAAATAACTATATCTGTTGCCTGTGCACCCCTTGCTCTCATTTCAGTGAAAGCTTCATGACCAGGAGTATCAATAAAAGTGATTTTTTTGTTGTTGTATTCAACCTGATAAGCTCCGATTGATTGGGTTATTCCGCCAGCCTCACTTTCAGCAACGCTTTCGCCTCTGATATTATCCAATAAAGTAGTCTTTCCATGGTCAACATGTCCCATAACAGTTACAACTGGAGGTCTTATTTTTAATTTTTTAGAATTGTATTTATAATATTCATCCCATTTATTTATAATATGTTGAGCTGGATCAGAAGATACTTTTGAAGCTTCTTTTATTGTTACAAGGTAATTCATATTTAAAGCTATATCTTCTACCATTTCTGGACTTAAGTCTTGACCAGGTCTTAAAACTATTCCTTGCATGAACATAGCTTTTATTAAATCATTTTGATTTTTACCCATTTTTTGAGCCAATTTATCAAGTTTTAATTCATCTTGTGCAATTATAATTTCTTCTATTTTATTTTCTCCTTCAGGTTTAATTGGTGGTTCAACCTCTTTTTTAGAATTATTTTCATTTTTTTCTTTTGATTTAGAATCTTTTTTTATGTTCTTTGTTGTTTCTTTTTTTGCAATTTTTTTCTTATTTTCTTCTTCCATTAAATCCAATATTGCTTCTACTGTATCGTCTTCCAGTGTACTCATATGACTTTTAACTTTTATATTGAATTCATTTTTTAAAAGTTGTATAAAATCTTTTGTATTCATGCCAATATCTTTGGCCATTTCATATACACGGGTTTTAGACATTAATTATCACCCCCATTAACTAAATCAATAATACCTTTAATTATACTCTCATCTTCAATACCTACAGCAGAAACTTCAATTTTGCCAACAGCTTTGGCCAAGTCCAATTTATTTTTGCTTTCCAATAAAACATATTTAATACCATAGTAAGAACATTTATTCATTAAATCTTTTAAAGTGTTCTTACTTGCATCAGAAGCAATTACTACCAATTTATGTTTTCTTGGTTTTGAAATATAACTTCTCAAACCCTCCTTGCCAAAGGCGAATTTATTAGCACGAGAAGAAAATCCTATTAAAGTGAGTATTTTATCTTCATTCATCGTGTCACGCCCCTTATAATTTTAATCTATTATATAAATTATATCATTAAATCATTTATAGACAAAATAAATAGAGTTAACTATTTAATAAATATTATTAACGTATCTTAATAATAAAAATAAATATTTACATAAGTTAAAAATATTCTTCAAACACGTTAAGAGGTGGAAATGTGTAAGGAAAGGGAGGAATAAATGTAACAAGAAAGAAATTGACAGGAGATAGAGAAATGTGATAGTATATACTT
>NZ_JASUSU010000008.1:0-79674 GCF_030445905.1 Oceanotoga sp.
TTTGTAAAATATTTGATGGATTCTTGTTACACTTTTATTTTACGGGGAGGTTCCTTTTTTTTCAACCTCTTTCTTTTTTTATTTCAGGAATGCTCCTTAAAAATTTAAAAAGCGGGAAGGCTTCCCTTCCCGCCTTCTATATTGAATTATTTCTTGTATATTGCTTCTATATTCCAGAGAACTCCCGCACCATATAATGGACTTGGTTCTGGATTGAATATTACTATATCATCTTTCATTGCAACTAAATAATTCTGTGAAACTGTATAAACAAGTATTTGTTTACCTGCTGCTAACATTTGCCATTCATCCCAAAGGTCTTGAACTTTTGCAGGATCCATGACAGATCTGTTTATCTTCATTATTTCATCTATTCTCTTTTCAGCATCTGATATATAATATTCATTAGGATCTACCCAATCTTGTACTTCTGGTGACCAGTTCCAGAAATGGAGTCCACCGTTTAATGACCAAACATTTGTACCCCAAGCTGGATCGTCTCCACCTTGTAATCCAAGTATTAAAGAATCCCAATTAGCTGAATATAAGTTCTGAACTAATGTATTGAATTGTACAGGTCTATAATTTACATTTATTCCAAGTTTTTGAACAGAATCAACAAAAATATTTGCTATTTCTTCTCTTGCATTACTACCAGAGTTTGTTGTAATTTCAAATTCAACAACATTTCCATCCCAATCAAGAAGTTGACCTTGTGAATTCCATGTAAAACCAGCTTGTTGTAAATATCTCTTTGCTTTTGCTATTGAATATCTAAATCCAAAACTTTCTATTTCAGGATTGTAGAATGCAGATGTTCTATTTCTTGGTCCATACATAGGTTCACCAAGACCGTTATACAATGTATCTATTATAGTTTCTCTATCAAAAGCAAATGACATTGCAAGTCTAAAATTATCATTTCTAAACCATTCTCTATGTATTGGATCCTTTGCATTGAAGTTGAAAGCTATAAATTGTGAACTTGCATTTGGTCCACCAACTATTATATTCCAATTCTTTTCAGCTTGTTGTGCTTTTATTGCTGGATAATCCGCTGCACTTATTTGAAGAAGATCTATATCTCCTGCTTCAAATTTTAATCTCATAGTATTTGTATCTTGAACTATTAAAAATACTAATTTATCAAGATATGGCAATTGTACACCATCTTTTGATTTTATAAAGTAATAAGGATTTCTTTCTAATACTACCCTTACACCTTCTCTATATTCTGTAACAATATATGGACCTGAAGAAATTATATCTCCTATTTGTTCTATAGTCCACATTTGAGCAAATGATTCTGGTGAATCTACTTTATCTTTGAAAATATGTTTTGGCATTATTGTGATTCCACCAAGAGAATCATATCCAAATCTATATTTTGTTGGATATTTAAACTTCAAAATATTTCCATCAACAGTTAATTCAGGCAAATTACCTTCAGTGTCTTGATATGTTTCAACACCATCAGCAGTCATACCATCACCTTTTATGATATTTTCATATGTAAATACAATATCTTCAACTGTTAAAGGTTGACCATCTGACCATTTTAAGCCTTTTCTTAATTCAAAATAATAGGCTGTTCCACCATCAGCTGTTTCTTCTCTCCAAAATCTCTTCGCCAAAGCTGGTTGATTAACTTGTGCTTTATTGTCGCTTCCCATCAATGATTCATACATATATTTATATATATCTCTTGAAGATGATTCTTGCGACCAGTAAGCATTGAGTGTTTTAGGTCCAGATGTAGTTCCAAGATAAAGCGTACCTCCCTTGACTCCACCTTCAACATCTCTTATCAACCATTCTGTTTCTTCTGCAAACATAAATAATGCTGCAGCCATAACTAGCATGATAACAAAAAATTTTTTCATGCATATGCCCTCCCCTCTGTGTTTTAAATTTCGGACTTCTCTTCTCTTTATATTTGGAATATTACCTTTAAACTCTTAATTTATTTATTACCCTCTTTATCTTTATATAAATAACATGCAACTCTGTGATTTTTGTTTAAATTGAATGATTCTGGATAATTTTTCTTACATTCATCCATCACAAATTTACATCTTGGATTAAAAAAACATCCATTAGGTCTGTTTATTGGAGATGGTACTTGACCTTTTATTATAAACTGTTTTCTATCTCTTCTTATTTTAGGATCTGGTACAGGTGCCGCATTTAAAAGAGCTTTTGCATATGGGTGAGAAGGATTATCAAATACTGAATCTCCATCACCATATTCTACCATTCTTCCAAGATACATAACTCCAACATAATTAGATATATATCTTACAACACCAAGATCATGCGATATAAAAAGAAATCCTGCATTTAATTCTTGCTGTAAATCTTTTAAAAGTTTTATTATTTGAGCCTGTACAGAAACATCTAAAGCTGAAGTTGGTTCATCCAATATTATTAATTTTGGTTTTAAAACTATAGCTCTTGCAACTGCAACTCTTTGTCTTTGTCCTCCAGAAAATTGATGAGGATATCTATCAGCATGATAAGCTTTTAATCCAACTTTTTTGAGTAATTCAAGTGCAATTTCTTTCGCTTCTAGCTTAGTTTTAACCACATTATGGAACATCAAAGGTTCTATAAGTGTTTGTCCAACTGTCATTCTTGGGTTTAGAGATGATGTTGGATCTTGGAAAACAATTTGAACATTTCTTCTGAAATTTAGTCTTTTTTTATTGAGATCTGACATCATCCATTCATAAAACTTATTTTCTCCATTTTTATAATAATATTCAAAATAATTTCTTTCATATGGTTCTAAAGATTCGAGAACTTTGTCAGCTTTTTTCATTTCAGAGATATATTTTTCAGCTTTATCTATATATTCTGATTTTAAAAATCTTTTCGCTTCTCCTCTTTTCATAAATAAATGGGATGTCTCTTTATCATCTATGAAAATACTTCCAGAAGTTGGATCATGTAATCTCAATATGGTTTTACCTATGGTAGTCTTTCCACATCCAGATTCTCCAACAAGTCCATAAGTCTCTCCTCTTTCTAGCTCAAATGAAACATTATCAACAGCTTTTACATAACCAACAGTTTTTTCTACAACAAATCCTTGTTTTACGGGAAAGTATTTTTTTAGGTTTTTAACTCTGAGCAACATTATTTATCATCCTCCAATTTACCCATTTCAACACCATCATTAACTTTTTTTCCTTTCTTGTTTAATACTGGATTGAAACATCTTAAAAGGTGTCCTTTTTCAACTTCTTGTAATTCTGGCCATTCTTTTTTACACCTTTCAGTTGCTCTTGGACATCTTGGTAAAAATGGACATAATGGCGGAGGATTTAACATTATAGGTGGTTGTCCTTTTATAGGTTCTAATTCATCTTTCTTTAAATCATGTCTTGGAATACATGATAATAAAGCATGTGTATATGGATGCATTGGATTATCAAATATGGTGTATACATCAGCCATTTCCATTTGAGTTCCACCATACATAACCATAACTTTATCAGCTATTTCTGCAACAACAGATAAATCATGTGTTATATAAACCATTGCTGTTTCAAAATCCCTTTGCAAATCTTTCATTAATTCAAGTATTTGAGCTTGTATTGTAACATCTAAAGCCGTTGTAGGTTCATCAGCTATTAATACTTCAGGATTACATGAAAGACTTATAGCAATTATAATTCTTTGTCTTTGTCCTCCAGAAAATTGGAAAGGATAATCATCTATTCTTTCCTTTGCATTTGGTAATCCTACTTTTGTTAAAAGTTCTATTGCCCTTTCTCTCGCTTCTTCAAGAGAAACATTTTGATGATATACTATAGTCTCTATCATCTGATCTGCAACTGTATACATAGGATTTAAAGATGCCATTGGATCTTGGAAAACCATACCTATATGTTTTCCTCTAATTCTCGTAAATGCTTTGGTGCTTAATTTAGCCAAGTTGATGTATTCTTTTGAACCATCTTTGCTAAATTCATTTGTCTTAAAGAGTATTTGACTACCTTCAGGAATATAACCTGGTTTTCTGATCATTCCCATGACCGACTTCATGGTAACACTCTTACCAGAACCTGTTTCACCAACTACTCCAAGAGCTTCATTCATGTTTAATTCAAATGAAACCCCATTTACTGCCTTTACTGTTCCTTCGGCAATATCAAAGTATGTTCTTAAATCTTTTACGATCAGAACTGGTTCGTTCAATATTCTCACCCCAATGTATTAAATTCATCTAATCTATATTATAATAAATATGAACTTTAAATGTCAAGTGTTAAAAATTGAAGTATTGTAAATTAATTTTAGTAAAATGGATTTAATCAGTTATATTGAAATATATTTCAAATATCTTACAAAGTTTAATATTGTAAGAAATATTTTTCACATAAGGAGTGGTTCTATGAGATTGGATAAGTATCTAAAGAACATTAAAATAGCTAAGAGACGAATTATAGCTCATGATTTATGTTCAAATGGAAAAGTAACAAAAAATTCATATTCTTTAAAACCAGGTTATGAAGTAAAACCCAATGATGAAATCAATATCGATCTTGGTAAAAAAGAAATTTTAATCAAGGTCATAGATGAAAAATCATTTGAAATCATCAAAGAATTAAATAAAATATAACGAAGATCATTCTTCGTTATATTTTTTTATATCTTTCCAAAAATTTTGTAATTTTATTTTTATTTTCTTTTCTAATCCTTTGTTTAAAGGTTCATAAAAAATTTTATCCTTATATTTATCGGGCATATAATTGTATTTATAAAATCCTCCATAGTCATGTGGATATTTATATCCTTTGCCAAAACCTTGGCTTTTCATAGTTTTATTTAATGGATTTAATAGTTTTTTTGGAATTTCAAATTTATTATTTATCATAAATTCTTTTGCTTTATTATATGCATTGAGTACTGAGTTTGACTTAGAAGTTGAACATAAATATATCGTTGCTTCAGAAAGAGCTAAATAACATTCTGGATACCCTATATGTTCTGTAGCAATCATAGCTGAAACAGCTATATTTAAAGCATTTGGATCTGCAAGTCCTATATCTTCACTGGCATGTACTACAATTCTTCTTGCAATATACATAGGATCTTCTCCATTTTCAAGCATATATGATAAATATAATAATGCAGCATCAGGATCTGAACCTCTTATACTTTTTATATATGCTGATATATAGTTATATTTATCTTCAATATTATATGTCAAATTAGTAGATATAAAATTTGATATTATTTCTTTATTTATTTCTTTTTCACCACTTTCAAAAATAGCCTCGAGAAGGTTTATTAATCTTCTTATATCATCTCCGAAATAATCTTTTAATAAATTCTTTACTTCATTACTTATTATTGAATTTGGATAACATTCTTTTATTTTTTGGAATATTTTTTCATAATCATCATCTGAAAGATTTTGCACTTTAAAAAGTAATAATCTTGATAGAAGAGCTGGATTTAGACTTATAGCTGGATTTTCAGTTGTAGCTCCCATCAATATTATATCTCCTTTTTCAAGGGCTAATAATAAGGTATCTTGTTCAGATCTATTTAATCTGTGTATTTCATCTACAAAAAGTATTTTTTGTTTTGAAAATAAATTTTCTTCTATATTTATTATTTTTTTTAAAGTTTTTGATCCTTCTATCGCTCCAGATATTGAATATATTTCATAATCATTTTCAATTTGATTTAATAAAGCTCTTATTATTGTCGTTTTTCCACTTCCAGGTTTTCCTGATATTACAAAAGATTTTAGAGTAGAATTTTCCACCCATTTTTTTATTATATTTATTAAAATTTTATTAGACAAAACTTCATCTAAATTTTTTGGCCTTATTTTTTCATATAATGGCGTTTGATCTTTCATATATATATTCTCCTGATTTATATCTTATATTATATATAATAACACATGGACAATTATTTTCAATAATTTAGTATATTTTTTAATATTATAGAAATATTTTAAATGTAAAATTTCTTTAATTATACATAGGAGGGGTATTATGAATTTAAAATATTTTATTTCTGAAAATTGTGGTGTTTGTCATGCTATGGAACCTAAAATCAAAAAAATAGCTGAAGAACTTGAAATCAATTTTGAAGTTTTTGAAATTTCTAAGAACAAAGAAATATCTGGTCAATTATTGATTTTTACTGTTCCGGTTTTGATTCTTTTTAATGATAACTTAGAAATTAAAAGATGGGTAAGAAATTTTTCTATGATAGAATTAAAAAAATATCTTATTGATTATAAATCATATTTTATTTGAATTTTTTTATGGTTATACGAGTTATATATGTTATAATTGCAAAAGAGGAGGTGTAATATGGCTGATTATGAAGTTTATAATCCTGAATATTCACAAGAAGAAAAGAAAAAGAAAAATTTTAACCCTAAAAAGCTCATTATAATTCTTATTATTATTGGAATTGGTATTTATTTTTTAACAGGAATTTATCAGGTTGGTCCATCTGAAGTTTCTTTAGTAAAAACTTTTGGAAAATATACTTATACTTCAGGTCCTGGTATTCATTATAATCTCCCTTTACCAATACAATCAAGAACTATATTGGATATAAGATCTGTTAAAAAGATTGAAATTGGATTTGATACTGATGGTTTTACAAAACAAGCATCATATTCTTCAAATGTTGATGAATCAAATATGATAACTGGTGATGAAAATATTTTAAGTGTTGAAGCTGTTGTTCAATATAGAATTAATGATCCAGTTAAATTTGTTTTTAATCTCACAAGTGATTATGATCTTGTAAAATTTACTACAGAAAGTATTTTAAGGGAAAGAGTAGCTTTATCAGAAATAGACGATGTTTTAACTGCTGAAAGAGATGAAATTGCTATGGAAACAGCAAAAATTGTTCAAGAAACACTTAATGAATATGATGCTGGAATTTTAATAGAAAATGTTTATTTACAAGATGTTAATCCTCCTGATCCTGTTGTTGCAGCTTTTAATGATGTTAACAATGCAAAACAAGATAAAGAAAAATCTATAAATGAAGCTCAAAGATATTCTAATGATGTTATTCCTAATGCCGAAGGTGAAGCACAGAAAATACTCAGAGAAGCTGAATCTTATGCTTATGAGAAAGTTGCCATCGCAACAGGTGAGTCAGAAAAATTCAAATCAATTTTAAAAGAGTATCAAGCTGCTGAAAATATCACTAAAAAAAGATTAATTCTTGATTCAATAAAAGAAATGCTCGAATCATCTAAAATAAAAATAATTTCTGATAATGGCGGAACTCTAAAATTGTTGAATCTCGATGAGGTTCTTGGTGGTGATGTAAAATGAAAAATAAAATAATGTTGGTTTTATCTTTAATTATTGTATTTACTGTAATATTTATTTTATTTTCTTCTTTTTATATTTTAGATCAAACTCAACAAGCTGCTGTCTTAAGATTTGGAGAAATTAAAAAAATTGAAACTGAACCAGGACTCCATTTTAAAACTCCTTTTATCGATAATGTTGATAAATTTGAAAAGAGAATAATGATATATGATATAAATCCTGAAAGATTGATAACAGCTGATAAAAAAACTATAGTTGTTGATACTTATGCATTATGGAAAATATCTAATCCTAAAGTTTTTATTGAAAGTATGAGAACGGTGTCCACTGCTTTAACAAGAATTGATGATATCATATACTCTCATGTTAGAGATGTTATTGCAAAATATAATTTTGAAGAAATTTTATCTAAACAAAGATTTAATTTATTAGATGAAATAAAAAATAGAAGTGAAAATTCATTGAAAGAATTTGGTATCAATATCGTAGATGTTAGAGTTAAAAGAACAGATTTACCTCAAGAAAATACTAAAGCAGTATACAATAGAATGAATGCTGAGAGATTTTCTATAGCTGCTCAAATAAGGGCTGAAGGTAAAAGAGAATCTGAAAAAATTAAAGCTGAAGCTGATAAACAAGTAAAAATAATTTTATCTGATGCAAGAAAAGAATCTGAAATAATAAGAGGAACTGCGGATGCAAGCTCTATAAAAATTTATTCAGATGCCTATTCATTAGATGAATCTTTCTTTGAACTCGATAAATTAACTGATATTTATAAAAATTCTTTTAAGGATAGTATAATAACAATTCCAGAGGATTCTCCTCTTTTGAAATATTTCCATGAGGTGGATTAATGAAATATATTTACGCTTTATTTTTATTCATAATATCTTTTCTTTTTGTGTCTTGTAATAAATCTATAGATTATGAAGTAAAACTGACAGAAAATGTTTTTTCTCCTAATATTCCTTTTGAATTTATTACAAATTTTGATTATGATGAAGTAAATATTTATATTGATAATTCTCCGGTGAATGATTTTATTTCACCGGGGGATTTTTATATTAAAAATTTAAAATCTGGCAAGCATGATGTGAAACTTTTATTTAAAAATTCAGGTGATGAAATTACTTCTTATGCAACAGACTTTTTTTATGATGGAGATGCTCCTGAAGTTTCTATAATTAAAAATTATCTAGATAAAGGAATTTTAAAAGTTTCTTTTGATTTTGATGAAAATGATGTCAACTTTATAGAATTATATAATAATGATACCATTATAGCCACTTCAAATTCTAAAAATATTGAATTTCCTTTATATAAAGATTCTGGTATAATTAATCTTTCATTTAAATTTTATGATGATTTTATGAATTATACTCAAAAAAAAATTAGTATAAATACAGATGAAGATTCAGCTCCAGTTGTAAATTCTGATAAAATTAGAATAAATATTTTTGGAGATGCTAATTTTGATTTTACAGATGATTGGGATTCTGAATTAAAGTTATTTATAAAAAAAGATGGAGATTATTTCTTTCCATATGAAATTAATCCTTCATCTAATTTTAATACAGAAATCTTAGTATATGATTCTAATAATAATTTTTCTACAAAAAATGTTGATATAAATATGGATAACAAAATTCCTGAAATGGTTGATATTTCTTCAAGATTGATTTCAAAAGATTCTGGATTTATTTCTTGGGAATTTGATCCTTTTTTTAATGAATATGAAATAGAATATTTCACTAAGAACTTTGGATGGCAAAGTTCTATTATTACTGGTTCTTCTTTTGTTGAAATTGGTAATAGTGAAATTACTTTTGTTAGAAAGGTTTCGGAAAATGGTACAAGAGGGTTTCCTTCTGTTCCAGTCTTTAAATTTTCATCATCTTTTTTACCTTATGCTTCTGGTATTCTTGAAGACATAAGTGAAAATACTCTTTTAACACAAATAAATTCTCCTTTTATTATTTCTTCTGATCTTTTATTGGAAAAAAATCGTTCACTTTTTGTTGAATCTGGTACAAGTATTAGATTTTTTGCTGATTCAAGACTTATTATAAGAGGTAATCTTTTTGTTATGCCTGGAGCGGCAAAAACTCTTTTTTTTGGTTCTGGAAGTATCATCATGGATGGTGGAAATTTAATAATATCTAAAGCTGATTTTAACAATATTAATATAACTGGTAAAGTGGGAAAATTAATTTTTTTAGAAGATGTTAATTTTGAAAATTCTTTATTAGATATTTCAAATATTTCAAGATTTATTTCTTATAATAATAATTTTTCTAATACTACTGTTAATTTAGAAAATTTATTTGATTTTTATTCTATTGATTCTAAATTTGAAGTTTTAAATATTAAAAATCTTTTTTATGGATTAATTAAAGATTTAACTGTTAAAAATTTTAATATAGATTTTAAGAGCAAAATTGCTTCTGAAAATTCAAATATTGAAAACTTAAATTTAAATAACTTCAGTTTTTTTAAATCTTTTAATGATAAAATTTTAAATGCTCAGATAAATAATTTTTCTTTAATTACTGGAATAGAAGAATCTTTTTCTGAGAATATTTCAAATAATTCAGGAGTTGTAACGAATAATGATGAATAGAATTAAAGATACCTATATAAATATGAAATTGAGTAATGTAGAGAAAACTCATATGCCAAATTCTGCTTCTTTATTTTTAATCGAATCAAGTCCTTTAAAAAATAATTTAAAAATTCTTGAATTAGGAGCCGGTTCTGGACATGTTTCAATCGCTATTTCTAAAATGTTTGAAAATTCTATTATTTCATGTATTGAAATTCAAAAATCTATTTTTGATTCTTTAAAAATAAATTTAAATTTGAATAATTGCAACAATATTCAAGCTATAAATGATGATGTTAAGAATATTAAAAATTATTTTGAAAGTGATTCTTTTGATTTAATAATTTCCAATCCTCCACATTATTTTGGTGGAAGATCAAGCGATGATAAAAGCAGATTTACTGCAAGAACTTTTGATGATTTAGAATCTTTAAATGGTTTTTTTTATGCAACTAAATATGCTTTAAAAAATAAAAAAATGGCAAATTTTGTCATTCATCCTTCAATATTTTCTCCTGTAATTTCAATGATGAAAAATAATAAACTTGAGCCTCATTCAATGATGACCGCTTATGGTAATAAAAATAATAATGCCCAATTTATAAGTATTTTATGTAGAAAAAATGGTGGGACTCATTTTTATATAAAACCACCTTATTTTTTAAAATGATCTTGGAGGAGGAATTTTCTTTGAAAGGCAAATTAATTGTTATTGAATCTGGCTCAGATTCTAGTGGAAAGGCTACTCAAACAAAGTTACTTTTTGATAAACTCAAGGATTTTGATTTTAATTGTATGAAAGTTGAATATCCAAATTATGATAGTAATTCTTCAGCTTTGGTAAAAATGTATTTAAATGGTGAATTTGGAGAAAATCCAAATGATGTAGATCCTTATACTTCTTCAACCTTTTTTGCTGTTGATAGATATGCTTCTTTTAAAAAAGAATGGGAGTCTTTTTATGTCAATAGAGGTCTTGTTCTTGCTGATAGATATACTACGTCTAATATGGTTCATCAAGGTTCTAAATATGATAATCTTGATGAAAAAAATTTGTTTTTAAATTGGTTATGGGATTTAGAGTTCAATAAAATGAAACTTCCTATACCAGATTTAGTTATATTTTTAGATGTTCCTATAGAATTTTCATTTAAATTATTAGAAGAAAGAAAAGCTAAATCTAAAGTTGAAGATATCCATGAAAAAAATTTAGATTATTTGAAAATTACTTATGATAATTCTAAATATATAGCAAAAAAATATAATTGGCATATAATAAATTGTGTTGAAAACAATAATTTAAGATCTCAAGAAGATATATCAAATGAAATATTTAATTATGTTATTAAATATATAAAATAAACAGGAATAATATATTCCTGTTTATTTTATTCTTTTTATCATCTCTTTTGTAAATCTTGCAGTCATTCCCCATATTATATAATTTTTATATTTATAAAAATATACAGGATATATGCCTTTTCTCCAATTATATTTTTCACCTTCTGGTATTAAATGATATGGAAAATTTTTTTCAGTATTTGTATCTATATTTATAATATATTTTTGAGGTTTTTCATTTATAAAATAATCAATTGGTACTGTAAATATATGATCTACTTCATCTTTTGATGGATTTATATCTCTTAAATCTTTTTCTATTATACCTATATAAGAGTATAATAAAAAATTATATGGCGATATTAAAATATCCCCTTCTGATATTATTCTTATATCTTCTTTTTTTATTAACAACTCTTCTTGAGTTTCTCTAATAGTTGCTTCTAAAGGAGATTCTCCTTTTTCAATTTTTCCTCCAGGAAATGATACTTCTCCTGGTTGAGTTTTTAATTTTTTTGATCTTATTTCATATATTATATGAAGTTGTTCATTTATTTCTATCAAAGGAATTAAAACAGCATATTTATTTTTTATTCCCAAATGTTTTGATTGAAAATTATTTATTTTATTAATGAACTCATTTTTTTTCATATTTTCACCTAAAAATACTGTTTTTTTATCATGTCAGAAACTTCTTCCAAAAATTGTTTGTCTTTTTCATCGAATGGTGATATTTTGTGTGAATCTATATCTATTTCACCAACAACTTTTCCTTTTTTATTAAATATGGGAACAACTATTTCTGATTTTGTTTTTTCTGAACATGATAAATAATTTTTTTCTTTGCTTACATCAGATATTATGAATGTTTTTTCTGTTGAAGCAGCTTGTCCACATATCCCTTCACCAAATTTTATATTTAAATGCTCTGTTGGTTCACCAATATATGGTCCCAGTTCTAATATGTCTTTTTGCTTTCCAACCATGTAAAAACCTATCCAATTGTAATAGTCTAATTTTTTATCTATTATTTTACAAATCTTTTCCATTGCATTTTTCATATTTTTTGGATTATCGTTTATTATTTTTTTTATATTATCTATTAAAACCCAAAATATTTTCCTTTTTTCATCATATTTTATATTTTTTAAATAATCATTTATTGCATTTTTTATTATTTCTTCGAGAGTTATTTCATCTTTATGATTATAGAAATACATAAAGTCTATTACTATTATATTTCCCTTATAGGTTTCTATAAATTGATGAGGTTTTTCACCAAATAATCCCAAAATTTCTATTGTATAATCAGCTCTATTTAATTCAAATTTTTCTGTATTTTGAGTTATCATATTTATTATATTTGATTTTATTTCATTTATTATTGGTTCTCTAAACCAAAAAGCTTTATCTAAATATCTTCTTCCCATCTTTTTTAGTTTTTCTGAAGCTTCTATATCATTTATTTTATTTTTATTTTGATAATAATTTATTATTTCATAATTATTTTCTTTATATTTTTGCCATGCTTTATCCCAATCAAAAAGATTATATGTGAGTATTTCAAAAAAAGTATTTGTTTTATCTTTGAATACACTTCTCATATTTTCACCTCTTATATAAAATTTATAAAAAATAGCAGACTTTTATCGATGTCTGCCATTGTTTGGTGCCGGAAGTGGGACTTGAACCCGCACAGACTTTATTATCTATAAGATTCTGAATCTTACGCGTCTACCAATTCCGCCATTCCGGCTTTTATTTGTTATAGTCTTATTATATATATGTCCGGTTCACTATCGCCATAATATAAACTAAAAAAAACATATTCACCATTTTCTGTTATCATAGGATAATAACAATCATCTTTTATTGTATATGTTAGATTTTTTTCCATGTTTTCATAATGATAAAATATTTTATAATTCCCATCAGTAAATTGGGAATATACTATTTCTCCATTTTTGTTTGACCAATTATCGGATTGATTATTATCATTTTTAAATAGATTTATTATTTCACCATTTTCTATATAATATATACTTGAGTTAGCAGTTTCTAAATTTGTCGCATAAAAAAGTATTTTATTTTCTTCATATTTTGTTGGTCTAAAAATAACAAGTTTTTGTTGATCTGTTATTTGAGTTTTTTCTCCTGTATTTATATCATATTTCCAAATTTGTGTATATTTTGATTTTTTATCATTTGCTGTGTATAATATCGTGTTTTGATCCCAAAAATATGGAGAATATCCATTCTCATTTTCAGATGTTATTCTTTTAAATTCTTCATTTTCTAAATCATATATTACTATATCCCATTTTCCAAACATTGTCGATTGAAATACTATTTTTTTATGATTTATAGAAGCTTGAGGAAAATATTCTGATGAAAGTTCTAATTTTATTTTATCTTTTTTTGATTTCATGAAATCCCATATATAAACTTCTCTATTTTTTATATATCTGTCACTTATAAAATATAATTTATCATCATCAAAATATGAGTATTCATCCACCCCTTCATAATATGTCAGTTGAAGTATATTCCATGATTTATCTAAATAAAATCTTTTTACTGCAAGTTCTTCTAATATATCAACACTAAATTTTTCAACCCACTCTTTATTATCCTCTATAGATTTTATATATTGAAAATTTTTATTCTTTATTTCTATGGAATAATTTATAAAAGTCATCGAAGAATCTGTACTAAGAGTTATAAATGCATCATATCCTCCATAATAATCATTTTTAATTTCTTCATAGGTATTTGTTGCATCTTTAGTTGGATTTGCTTTTTGTTTTTTATTTATTAATTTTATATTATATGATTTTTGAGCTAGATTTGATATTTTTTCTATTATTGATCGTTCTATAAAAGTATTTGTTAATGTTTTAATCCCTAAATTAGCTTTTATTACCCCTGAAGAATAAACCATAGAATAGAATAAAATAAATAATATAAAAATTAAAGTTTTTTTCATCTAATTAACCCACCAACTTTTTTACTATTTTATTTACCCTAGTTCCATCTGCCTTTCCTTTAACTTTTGGCATTACTTTTCCCATTAATTTTCCAAATTCTTTAGGTGTAATTTCTCCACCAAGTTCTTCTATACAATTTTTTATTATTTTTTCAAGTTCTTCATCATCTAATTGTTCCGGCATATATTTTGAAATATATTTAATTTCTTCTTCTTCATTTTCAGCAAGTTCTGATCTTCCGGCTTTATTATATTGTTCTATTGAATCATTTCTCATTTTTATTTGTTTTTGTACTATTTTTATTATTTCATCTTCTTTTAATTCTTCTTGTCTTTCTTTTTCTAAATTTTTAATTTCATTATTTAAAAGTTTTACAGCATTTAAAGCTATTTTATTTTTTTCCTTCATGTATTTTTTTAGATCTTCCATTATTTGTTTTTTTATCATATTATTACCTCCATCTTTATTTGATATTTTCTATTTATATTATAATCTCATTTTTTGTAGTTTGAGTTTAATATTTATTAAAAAATTCATCTTCTTCCATTACAGGTATTTGATATTTTCTGGCTTTTTCAAGTTTCGAACCTGGATTTTCTCCGATCACAAGTATATCTACTTTTTTAGTTACGCTTGATGAAAATATTCCACCTTTTTTTTCTATATAATCTGAAAATTCTTTTCTTGACATATTTTTTAGAGTTCCAGTTTGAGAAATTATTGTATTTATTAGTATTCCATCTTCTTGTCCATTTTTGTATTCAAAGTTTATTCCTGCATTTTTTAATTTATTTAATATTTTTTGTGTTATTTCTTCTTCAAAAAATATTTTTAAAGATTTAGCAATATCTTCTCCAATACCATCAACTTCTTTTAATTTATCTGTATTAGAATTTTTTATATTATCTATATTTTTGAAATATTTTGATAAATCTTTAGCTGTTTTTTTGCCTACTAATGGTATACCAAGACCATTTAAAACATATTCAAGAGATTGATTTTTTGATTTTTCTATTTCCTTTAAAAGATTTTCTACAGTTTTTTCTCCAATCCCTTCACCCAATGAAAAGAGGTCTGTATCTTTTATATAATATATATCTGATATATCTTTTATTATTTTAGCTTCTACCATTCTTTTTATTAATTTTGGACCTAATCCTTCAATATTCATGGCTTCTCTCGATACAAATTTTTCCAGACTTCTTGCAAGTTTTTCAGGACACAATGGGTTTAAACATCTTATGGCTACTTCACTAGGATTTAATTTTCCTGTTTCGGAATTACATACAGGACATCTTAAAGGTTCTTCTACTTTTATTTCTTTTCCAGTTCTTTTTTCTTTTACAACATTAACTATTTGAGGAATTATTCCTCCCGCTTTTTGAATTACTACCGTATCTTTTTCTTTTATATCTTTTAATTTTATATATTCAAAGTTGTGTAAAGAACATCTTTTTACTATTGTACCTTCAAGTTTAATAGGTTCTAATTCTGCTACAGGAGTTATTATTCCTGTACTACCTACTTGTAATTTTATTTCATTTATTTTTGTTGTCTTTGTTTCTGCCTGAAATTTAAAAGCTATTGCCCATCTCGGTGATCTAACTGTTTCTCCTAAATTCCTTTGCTGATCAAAATTATTTATTTTTACAACTATACCATCAGCTTCGTATTCAAGTTTTTTTCTGTTTTTATTCCATAATTCCCAATATTCTATAACTTGTTGTATATTTAAAGCCTTTTTATTATTTTCATTTACTTTAAATCCAAGTTCTTCGAGCTTTTTTAATGCTGATTCTTGATTTTTTATATCAAGCTCTTCTTTGTTTACTATATAATATATATAAGAATCCATTTTCCTTTTTGCAACTTCAGAAGTATCTAATAGTTTTAAAGTTCCAGCTGTTGCATTTCTTGGATTAGCAAATATATTTAATCCTCTTGATTCTCTAAATTTATTTATTTTCTCAAATTCTAAATTTTTCATAAATATTTCGCCACGTACTTCAATATTTATATTTTCTTTTAATTTTAATGGTATACTCATTATAGTTTTTACATTTTGAGTTATATCTTCTCCTATACTTCCATTTCCTCTTGTTAATGCCCTTATTAATATACCATTTTCATATTTTAATGATATTGATACACCATCTATTTTTAATTCACATATATACTCATATTGTTCATTTAAATTTTTTTGAATTCTTCTATCAAAATCAATTATTTCTTCACTATTATAAGTATTGTCAAGGGATAACATTGGAATTGTATGTTGTATTTTTTCAAAATTTTCATTCTTTAAGCCTCCCACTCTTTGAGAAGGTGAATCTAATGTCTTATATTCAGGATTTTCTTTTTCAATTTTTAAAAGTTCAGAAAATATTTTATCATATTCTTCATCTGTTATTTCAGGGTCATTCTCTATATAATATTTATTATTATGATAATTTATTTTATTTTTTAATTCTTCATATTTTTCTTTTTTATTCATATTTCACCTCATTGCTTTTCTATTATTACAAAAGTTACTGCATATTCTTTTTCATGACTTATACTTAAATGAACATTAAAATCCTGTAATTTTATTATTTCTTGAGATTGTTTTTCAAGATAGGGTTTGCCTTTTTCATCATTTAAAATACTAATATCTTTCATAATTAAAGAATGACCTATAGCTTTTATTATAGACTCTTTTAAAGAGAATCTTCCACTTAAAAATTCTTTTTTTCTTTTCTCAGAATTTATTTTAATATATATTTTTTTTTCATTTTCACTAAGAATTTTTTCAGATAATTTTGTATTCATTCTATCTATTTTTATTATGTCTGTTCCTATAGAAATTATCATTTATAATCAAACCTAACTTTATCTCCATCTTCCAGAATTGTCATAAATGATTTAGCTTCTTTTCCATTTATCATGAGTCGATAATTTTTTACATTTTTTACATCCATTGAAAGATGTGAAAATAAGCTTATTATATTTGGTTGTATTTCTTGTACATCAACCGTATAGTTTGCATTATTTTCTATTTTAGAATTTTCTGAAATTTGTTTTCCAGATTTTTTTATTAATATTTTTTGTTCATTCAATTCTATTAATTCTTCATTGAATATAATTTTTCGACTTTTAAGTTTTATATCTAAGAATTTTTTTATCTGTGGCATGTCCACAGCTTTTAATATTATACTATCATTGTTTTTTATTTCATTGTTTTCATCTATAATTTCATCATTCTTTATAATAACAATATTAGATGATGTTTCATAAGTTTTTCCATTTATTGTGAATATAATGGTTGAACTTTTTTCATCTAAAACTTCATACACTTTGGGATTTTTAGTTTCTAATTTATCTCCATCTTTTATTTTTTCGTTCATATTTAAATCTTTTCCATTTATTTTTACTTTTGGATATAGTTCTTTTTTTATTCCATTTATTGTAATGTTTATTGGGTTTATTATATCTTTAATTTTGAGTTCTAAAGGTTCTCCCTTTTCAGGAACTCCTACTTCTATTTCATCTCCAGGTTTAATTTTTGATTTTAAATTTGCTATTTGATTGTTTATTTTTATCAATGCTTCTTTTCCCATATTACCTTTTTTTATTTTAAATTCACCATTTAATTCGTACGTTATTGCATTTGAAGGAACTCCTATTAATTGAGATATTGAATATCCATATTGTAAAAGAACTTGCATCACATTTAAATCTGTTCCTATCATCATCATATTTATCGTAGTTCCATTTATTTTTACATGATTGAATACATTTCCTTCTCTTTTTAAAGCAGAATTTGCAATTCCCACTGGCGTTATATATTCACTTCCAATAAGTGGTTCTTTTAAATATATTATATCTTTTATTGTTTCTATATCTTTTAAAGCAACTCTATTTTCTGGCAATCCTAGTTTTTCTGCTATTTTTTCTTTGAAACCAAGTACTTTTCCACCACCACCAACTATCATTACAGCTACTGGTGGTTTACCATTAAGTTCTATTATTTTTTCAGATATTTCTACTGCAGCATTTTCTATAATTGGATTTATTATTTTTTCTATATTTTTTTTATCTGTTTTTTGTTCAAAATCTAATATATCTTTATATGTAAACTCTTCATTAATTGAAAGTTCTTTTTTTATTTTTTCTGCCGTTGAAAAATCTATTAATAGTTCTTTTGATATTGCTTCTGTTATTTCATCACCAGCTATAGGCACCATCCCATATGCTTTTATGGTTCCTTCATTAGATATTGCTATATCTGAAGTACCAGCACCTACATCTATCATCGCTATATTAAGATTTCTGAGATCTTCTGGAACTACAAGATTTATAGCTGCTATAGGTTCAAGGGTTATATGAACTGGATTTAAACTGTTTTTTTCTAATACAGACATCATAGCTTCAACTACATTTTTTGGTAAAAAAGCTGATATCACTTTTACATTAGCTTTGTTTCCTTTTTGGCCTTCTAAATGTTTTATCCATTCTTCATCTAATTCATAATATAAAACAGAATAACCAACACAATACATTCCTTTTGAATAATCAAGATTTTCTGTTGCTCTTTTTACGGCTTCTAATTCCATTTTTTTAACTAATTCTTTTTCTATATATCCTTCTGTAGAAATATCTTGCGTATATTCTCCAGTAGATGTAATTAAAAATCTTCCAGCAAGAGCTACAGCTACATTTTTAAGATCTGTAAATCCATTTTCTTTGAATTTTTCTATTATTTTTTGTACACCTTTAGCCACTTTATGAACATCATGAATCTGCCCATCCATCATAGCTCTATTTTCATGTTCTTGAATTATACTATCTTTTATTATTAGTTTTTCATCTTTATCTAATTCAGCAATTACTCCTATGAGGGTTCTTGTTCCGACATCTAAACTGAATATCATTTTTATTACACCTCCACAACAGTTACACCTGTTCCGCCTTCTCCTGCTTTACCTATTCTAAAACTCTTTATATCTTTGCATTTTCTTAAATATTCCCATATTCCTTCTGCAAGTTTTCCAGTTCCTTTTCCATGTATTATATATCCATGTTCCATTCTATATGTTAATAAATCAGATATTAAATTTTCTATTTCTGGAATGGCATCTAATACTGTATATCCTCTTATGTCTATTTCAGGTTTAAAAGTTTTTACATTTGTACTTATGGATGATGTATATTCTTTACTTTTTTCTTCTTTTTTGATAGGTTTTAGTTCATTTAAATCATAAGTCATTTCAACAGGAAGATTAAAAAATTTTAACCTAGCTTTGTTTTTTTCTATTTTTACTATTTTTGCCTTATTATTTCCTGGAGCAAGTACTATCATATTTTCTTTAAAAGAATATTTTTTATTTTCTATTTTTTCTTTTTTACCTATTTTGTTTAAATTTTCATTCATTTTTTCTATTTCTTTTAATTTATTTTTCACTTCTTGATAATCTTTTTCTTTATATTTTTTTATATTAGAAAGAATTTTTTCTATTTCATTTTTTGTTTCTTTTAAAATTTGTTTTGAATTTTTTATTTCCTTATCAATTTTTTCTATTTCTTTATTTTTTACTTTTTCATATTTTTCTTCATATTCTTCTTTTAATTTACTCAATTCTTTTAATTCTTCATTTTTTAATTTTCTTGCTTGTTCTATTTCAGAATATATATCTCCAAGTTCTTTGTAAACATTTTCTGTCTGTTTGTACTCATTTCCAAGATTATTTTTAGCCTGTTCTATTACTTCATCTGGAAAACCCATCCTTTGAGCTATTTCAATTGCATGTGAAGCTCCTGGAACACCTACTTGTAATACATAGGTTGGTTTTAATGAGTTTATATCAAAAGACATCGAGGCAGATATTAAATTTTCTTGATTTAATGAATATGTTTTTATTTCAGATAAATGAGAAGTTATAAATATAAGTGAGTTTTTTTCTATTAAGTTTTTTATTATGGATATTCCTAATGCAGCACCTTCTATAGGATCTGTTCCAGTTCCAAGTTCATCAATTATTACAATAGATTTTTCATCTGCTTCTTCAAGTATTATTTTTAAATTTTTTAAATGTGAAGAAAAAGTTGATAAATTTTGAGATATACTTTGTTCATCACCTATATCAGTAAATATATTTTTTATAAAGGGCATTTCTGCTTTTACACTTAAAACAGGTAAAGACATATGAGCCATTATAAATGCTAAGCCTATTGACTTCAATGTTACTGTTTTTCCACCTGTATTTGGTCCAGTTATTATAATTCCATTCTTTTTTAAATCTATATTTATAGGTATCATATCATTTTTTGAAATTAATGGATGTTTCAGTTCACTAAATTTTATATTTCTTGTTTTTTCAGATGGTAAGAAAAAATCACCATAATTATCTAAAGCATATCTTGTTTTAGTTATTTGATAATCTATATAAGAAATCCAAAATATATTATTTTCTATCGTTTTCATTTTTTTATTAATTTTAAACCTTAATTCACTTAAAATTCTTGATATTTCTGCTTTTTCTTCATTCTCAAGTATTATTATTTCTTCATTTAATTGCGCTATTATAGATGGTTCTATATATAAACTATTCCCAGAATCTGACCTACCAACAACTATACCATTTACATTTCTTCTGTATGTAGAACTTACACATAAACAAAGTCTTCCATTTTTATATATTGGTTGATCTAAACTTAAATATTTAGAATATTGATTTTTTAATTTATTGTAATTTTGTATTATTCTTGATTTTGTTTTATTAAGATTTTTTCTTATTGATGATAATGTTGAAGTAGCATTATCATCAATTTGATCATCTTCATTTATTATTCCATATATATAATTAACAAACTCATCCATTGGATTTAATTTCGATAATATTTCTTCTGTAATTGGATCTAAATAATTTTTATTTTCTTTTATAAATATTTTTATTTTAGAATGAAAATTAGCAATTATTCTATAATCTCTTATTTCTATATTTAAATTATTTTTTATATTTTCTATTATCTCTTTTATATAATCAGTACCTCTTAAATCTAAAAAACCTTGTTGATATAATATAAAAAAACTTCGGGAAATTTCTATTTCCCGCTTTAATATTTTATAATCATCATAAAATTTGATTTCATTTTTTAAATAATCTTTACCATATTTTGTATGAGTATATTCAGATATTTTTTCTAATGTTTTATTTAATTCTAAATCAAGAAATTCTTTTTTCAAAATGTATAAGTCACCCCTATTTGTATGGGAAAATAATTAACTACTGTATAAGAATTATCTTTCCCGTTTTTATAGTATCTCGTCTCATATCCAGAACTTATATAAAAATTCTTATAATTTAACCCTGCGCCAACAAGTATTTCAGTTGAAAAGGTCTTTAAATAATCTATCGAATTTACACCTCCATAGGCTATTATAGAAAAATTTATATCTTTAAATAATGTTGCCGAATATTTTACATTTAAACCTAATTCTAATCCTATCATTTCTATATTTTCATTAACAATACTTAATGGAGATCCATCAGCAATTTTATAATTATAAAAAAGTCCTAAATATGGGCCATATTTTATTTCATTTGTATCATCTGTGCTAAAAAGATATGATACTCTTCCACCCATATAGTCGAAATTATATTTTCCTTGGTATAATTCTTGATTAGAGCTAGATGTTGCCTGATGTGTTAAAGAATAATCAGCATTGAAAAATATTTCATTTGAGAATGTTACTAAAGCTAATAAACTAAGTATTGTGAAAACTATTATTTTTTTCATCATTTCACCTTCTTATTATTTATATTCATAATACTTTCAATTTGATTTTTTATACTTTGTTCATCAAGTCCACATAATGATAATAACTCTTTTCTTGAACCATGAGTTATAAATTCATCTTTTATTCCATAGTTATAAATATCTTTGCCTTTTAAAAGTTTGTATATTTCTTCATTAAAACCACCCTTTTCAGCATTTTCTTCATAAATTATTATTTTATCAGCATTTTCTTTTAAATCATTTATTACATATTGATCTAAAGGTTTTATACTTCTAACACCTATTATATTTAAATCATAATCTTTTAAAGCTTTTTTTACAGTATTTGATATAGTTCCAACTGCAAGTACATAAGTATTATTATTTGAAGTTTTTATGTATTTCCAATTTAAGTTTATATTTTTTAAATTTAGCAATATTTCATCTACAGTTTTTGTAGTTGATTCTTTTGGAAATCTTATAAATCTTGGTTTAGAAGGCTTTTCTTTTACAGATGTATAAATCATATTGGCAAGATCTTGACCATTTAATGGAGTCAATATTTCTATTTGTGGAATTAATCTTAGATATGAAATATCAAAAACTCCATGATGAGTTGGACCGTCTTCTCCAACTAAACCAGCTCTATCCAGAAGATATAACCCTGGAATTCCTTGTAATGCAACATCATGTATTATTGAATCAAAGGCTCTTTGCATAAATGTTGAATAAATATCAACAACTGGATAAACCCCCGCAAGCGAAGTTGCTGCTGCTGTTGTAACTATTGATGGTTCTGTTATTCCCATATCAATTATTTTATTTGGATTCGTCTTTTCTAATATGTCTAATCCCGTTCCATCTTTCATCGCCGCAGTAAAAGTAATAAAATTTTCTTTTTGAATATAACTTAATGTATGCCCAACTATTTTAGAATAACTAAGATTTTGATTATTAGTCTTTTTTGAAACTCCATGAAATTTATCTGGATTTTTTTCAGCATTTTCAAAACCTTTGCCTTTTGTTGTAAGTACATGTAGAACAGCTGGACCATCTTCATGATCTTTTAAAAGTCTCAAAAAAAGCTCTAAATCTCTAATATTATGTCCATCAACTGGTCCATAATATTTTATTCCAAGATCTTCAAAAAAACCTATGGGTTCACTATATATAGTATATTTCACTGCATCTTTTAATCTTTTTAAAACCAATTCAAGATCTTGACCTATTTCAGAATCATTTAGCATATCTTTCATATTCTTTTTTATATCTTTATAATTTTTTTTCATTCTTATTTTTGATAGCATAGTTGATAAACTTCCAACATTTGGAGATATAGACATATCATTTGAATTTAATATTATTTTTACATTACTGTTCATATATTTTAATTGATTTAAAGATTCCAAAGCCATGCCACATGTAAAAGCACCATCACCAATTATTGATATTATATTTCGTTTTTTGTCATTACACTTATCACCAATAAAATAGCCCAGAGCAGCTGAAATTGATGTTCCAGCATGCCCTGCGCCAAATTTATCATATTTTGATTCATGTATATTTGTAAAACCACTTATTCCATTCATTCTTCTTAGAGTTTTAAACTCTTCCCATCTGCCAGTCAATAATTTATGTACATACGATTGATGACTGGTATCCCATATCACAACATCTTCTTCTGGATTGAATACTCTGTAGAGTGCCAAAGTTAACTCAACAACCCCGAAATTAGAAGCTAAATGCCCATTATTTGAGTATACTGTTTCCATTATATATTTTCTCATTTTTTGAGCAAGAAGGTCTAATTGTTCATAATCCATTTTATATAGGTCATGATATAGATGCTCTTCATTCATCATTATCAGCTCCGACTATATTCTCTTTTGCAAAAGAATCGAGTATTCCATTAACAAACTTTATGGATTTATCATCTCCATACTTTTCAAGTATCTTCAATGACTCATCTATTGAAACTTTAAATGGTATGTCATCTCTATAATACATTTCGTATATTGATAATCTCAATATACTTTTTTCTATATTTCCTATTCTCTCAAATTTCCAATTTTTTAAATATCTTTTTATACTCTTATCTATTTCTTCAATAGATTCATTCATATCTTCTATATATTCTAAGCCAAGTTTTTTATGTATTTCAGAAATATTTTTTTTATCAGATATTTTTTTAAATGTATCTTCTAATTCTTCAAGGCTAACATCTAAAAAGTTTATTTGAAAAATTGTTTCGATTATTGCTTCTCTTATTTTAGTTTTTTCGAAGTTCAATATTATTCATCCCATTTCTCTTTATTTTCTTCTACAACTTCCTCGGATTCATTTTCTTCTGTCATAGGATATTCAAGATTTTCTATACTTATATCAACATTTGTTATAAATATTTCAGACATTTTTTCAAGCTCTTCTTTTATTATTTTTTGTGCTTTTTTAGAAAATTCTACTATATTTTCTCCATATTTTGCAGGTATTCTTAAGAAAACACTTAAGCTTCCATCATCATTATTTGCTATTTTTATATTCTTCATGAGTTCTTTTTGAACTTTATTTGTATATATTTTTTCTTCCATAAGAAAATTTTCTATTGTTTTATATGTTATATCCCTTAAAACATTTTCTGATATTGTAATTTCACCAAAATTGTTATCCTCTTTTATTGGCATTTTATCCCTCCTCATTTAGTAATTTCATTTATTAATTATATCATAAACTAAAACATTTTTAACTGTCCTTCAGGCCTTTTATACTTTTTTTTACTTATGTTTCTCATTCTTTTTATTTTATTTTCTATATCTACTTTATCGGTAAGTTTTCCAAGTACCTCTTTTGATCTTTCTACTATTTCTGAAGGAAATCCTGCTAATCTTGCAACTTCTATACCATAAGAATTATCACTTACTCCATCTTCTATTTTATGAAGAAATACTACTCCATTATTTGTTTCCATAACTTTTACTCTTTTTGTTATAACTTCTGAATATATATCACATAATAAAGTCAATTCTGTATAATGTGTGGCAAATATTGTAGTTGATTTTAAAACTTGAAATATATATTCTGATATAGCCCAAGCAACGGATATTCCATCTAAAGTACTAGTTCCTCTTCCCACTTCATCGAGTAAAACAAGTGATTTTTCAGTTGCTTGATTCAAAATTGTAGACATCTCCATCATTTCCATCAAGAATGTAGATTTTCCAGTTATTATATCATCTTTAGCACCTATTCTTGTAAATACTCTATCATGTATTTTTAATTCTGCATAATCAGCTGGAACAAAGCAACCCGATTGGGCCATAATACTTATAAGTCCCATCTGTCTTAAATAAGTAGATTTACCACTCATATTCGGACCTGTAAGTACTATAAAAGTTTTTTCTGAGTCTAAACTGAAATCATTCGATGTGAATTCTGAAACAAAATTTTCTACTATTGGATGTCTACCAGATTTTATATGTGTTTTTTCATCAGAAAAAATAGGTCTAACATAATTATATTTTTTAGAAGCTATAGCAAAAGATTTAAAATAATCTACATCTGCTATTTTCTCAGATAGATGTTTTATTTTTTTTACATATCTTGAAATATTTGATATAAATTTTTCAAATATTTCTTTTTCTATTTTTTTTATTTTTTCTTCAGATATTATAAGCTTTTTTTCTAGTTCATTCAATTCTTTTGTTATAAATCTTTCTGAATTTGTTAAAGTTTGTTTTCTTGTATATTCTATTGGAGCATTTTTAGCCTGAGCTTTTGATATTTCTATATAAAAACCATAAACTTTATTTCTTCCTATTTTCAAAGAGGTTAATCCAGTTTTTGATTTTTCTTTATTTTCTATTTCTTTTAAATATTTATCTATATCTTTTGTAAGATTTCTATACTCATCAAGTTCTTCAGATATTCCTTGTTTTATAACTTCACCTTTTCCAATTTCTAATGAAGGTTCATCAAATATTGTCTTTTCGATCATGTCTTTTAAATCCTGTAAAAGATCTACATTTAAAAAATAGTCTTTTAATATTTCATTAGTTTTTAAAAGGTCATCTATAAAAGGTATTATAGATAATGAATCTCTTAAAGCAGCAATATCCTTTGGTGTAGCTTTTTGTAAGGCTATTCTTGAAGATATTCTTTCAATATCTCTTATAGATGATAAATATTCATCTAATTCTCTTATCAATATTTCATCATTTTTTAAAGATTCTACTATATTTAGCCTTCTTTCTATTTTTTTTCTATCTTTTAAAGGCCTTATAAGTATATCGCTGAGTTTTCTATTTCCCATGGGAGTTTTTGTATATTTTAATACATCATAAAGAGTTTTCCCTTTTATATCAGGACTTGGAACTATACCTAAATTATATATTGTTGTACTATCTAAAAACATATATTCTAAATTTTTTAATCTCTTTGGTATTTTGAAATGTTTTATTTTTTGAAATTGGGTTATTTCAAGGTATTTTAATACAGCATCTAAAACTTTTAATTCATCTTTTGTGTATTCTAAATGATCTATGCTAAGCATATCATAACTTTCTTTTATATGATTTTTATAATCCGAAGAAAAATACCATTCATCGAGTTTTTCTGTATAAAGCCTATTGCTTATTTCTTTTATTTTTTTGTTTATATTTTCTACTCTAAAAGATATTAAAACTTGGACAAACCCATAATTTATTATAAAATCAATCAATTCATTTTCATTTAAATCTAAAGAGTCAAGATATATTTCTCCTGTTGAAAAATCAAATATAGCTATGATATATTTATCATCTTTTTTGTCTATTAAACAAGAAAATTTATTGTATTCATCAAGCATATTATCTTCTATTATAGTTCCAGGAGTTATTATTCTCGTTACTTCTCTTCTAACTATACCTTTTGCTTGAGATGGATCTTCCATTTGTTCACATATAGCAACTTTATATCCATTATCAAGTATTTTTTTTAAATAATTATCTAATGCATGATAAGGTATTCCAGCCATAGGATGACCATTTCTGTTGGTTAATACTATTTGAAGAACTTCACTTATAATTTTTGCATCTTCAAAAAAAGTTTCATAAAAGTCTCCTAATCTAAACAATAGTATAGAATCTTTATAATTTTCTTTTATATCTAAATATTGCTTTATCATAGGGGTTAAACCTGTCATTAAATTTCCTCCTATACAAAAAATAAGGGCGCATTTAGCGCCCGATTTATTTGATTATTTTTGTGTTTCTGATTTTGTATTTATTACTTTATCTATAAGACCATATTCTACCGCATCATCTCCGGACATGAAGAAATCTCTTTCAGTATCTTTAACAATTTTTTCATATGGTTGACCCGAATGATTTGATAATATAGTATTTAATTCATGTTTCAATCTCAAAATCTCTTTAGTTTGTATTTCTATATCCATTGCTGTTCCCTGAGTTCCACCCCAAGGTTGATGAATCATTATTCTTGAATGTGGAAGAGAAAATCTTTTGCCTTTAGCTCCAGCTGTGAGTAATACAGCACCCATAGAAGCTGCTTGTCCTGTACATATCGTTGATACATCAGGTTTTATGTATTGCATTGTATCATATATGGCTAATCCAGCTGTTACAGATCCACCAGGTGAATTTATATAAAGATATATATCTTTCTCAGGATCTTGTGACTCTAAAAAAAGCAACTGAGCTATTATAACATTCGCAACTGTATCATTAACTTCAGTACCAAGAAATAATATTCTATCTTTTAAAAGTCTTGAATATATATCATAAGATCTCTCATATCTCCCATCACTTTCAATAACTACTGGCATTGGTATACTCATATAATGACCTCCTTGTTTTTCATCTACTATGTCTTATTTTATCTATAACTTTTTGTGTATCGACAGATGTTAGTATAATCTGTCCACTATCCATATATATAACGGTTTCAACACTTCTACCATAAGTTATATCTATTAAACTTGTTGTACCTTTTATATGGTCATCATCATTTCTATGTTCTTCTTCAGTTAAAACATCATTTCCTTGAAAAATTTTTTTAATTCTTCTGAATTGTATAAATTCCTGAGGAACGACTGAATGTACTCTTTCAGCTGAAACATATGAATCTTTTGTGATAGGAACAAACATATCAACACCTCCTTCTTAAATTATACCTCAATTATTTTAAAATACAAAATAATTACTTTTATTTTTTATTATAAATTTAATGAAATTATAATTATATTCTATTAAAATATATTGTATAAAACTTTTTTAAAGGAGATTTTTTATGAATTTTAATTTTTTTAAACTCGAAATATTTATTCCAGAAGGTTTTTTAGATATTATATTAAAAAGTTTAAATGAAACAGGGGCAGCAAAAGCAGGAAATTATGACAGTTGTATATCTTATTCAAAAGTCATAGGCATGTGGCGTCCTTTAGAAGGAACAAATCCTTATATTGGTAAAATAAATGAATTATCTATTCAAGAAGAAATAAAAATAGAATGTATATGCAAAAAAGAATTTTTAGAAAAAACTGTTGAAAATATTAAAAAAGTACATCCTTATGAAGAACCTGTAATAAATATAATCCCTTTGATTATGAATATTTAAAAAACTTTAAAGGAGAGATTTTGATGAAAGACTTTATAAGTTCTGAAGAAAGAGGTGAATTAGCTAAAAAAGGTTCTTATGTCGGAATAATTGGAAATTTAATGTTAGCTTTACTCAAATTCTCTATAGGTATATTAAGTGGAAGTTTAGCTATAATTGCTGATGGCATAGATACATCAACAGATATAATTACTTCTTTTTTAACTTTAATTGCTGCAAAAATATCAAATAAACCAGCAGACTTTTCTCATCCTTATGGTCATGAAAGAGCAGAAACAATTACTACAAAAATTTTATCTATAATAGTATTATTTGCTGGATATCAAGTTCTTGTATCAGCTATAAAAAATCTATTAAGCGGAAACAAAACTATAGAAAACCCTTTATGGGTTTTGTTAGTTGCAGCTATTTCTGTTATAATTAAGTATTTGTTATATAATTATAAATTAAAAATAGGGAAAAAAATAAATTCATCTTCATTTATTGCAGATGCCTTGAACATGAGAAATGATATATTTACATCATTAGCTGTATTTATAGGAATATTGATTTTTTACTTCACTGGAATACCTTGGATAGATTCTGTAATTGCAATTTTTGTTTCTATTATAATTTTTAAAGTTGGAATTGAAATGTTTATAGAAACTTCTGATGAATTAATGGATGGTTCTAAAGAACTTGGTGATATTTATAAAATGATAATAAATATATGTGATGAATATTCTGAAATACAAAATCCTCATAAAATAAGAGTTAGAAAATCAGGTTTTGTTTATTTTTTAGAGTTTCATATAGAAGTAAATCCTAATATGATAATAAAAGAAGCTAATAAACTTACTTTTAAACTCGAAAAAGAAATTAAAGAATATAATCCTTATATAAAAGATATAATAATACATGTAGAACCCTTTGGAAATATTGAAAATGAAGAGTTTGGTCTTGATAAAGATTCTATAAATAAACTATTTAATGAAAAATAATGAGGTGAAATAAATGACAGGCGATTTTTTAGATGAAGTTAGCATAAAAGTTATTGCAGGTAAAGGTGGAGATGGAATAGTAAGTTTCAGGAGAGAAAAGTATGTACCAAAAGGTGGTCCTGATGGTGGTGATGGTGGTGATGGTGCAAGTGTAATAATAAAATCAACATTAACTAAAAATACTCTTGTAGATTTTAAACATAAAAGAAAATTTATTGCCGAAGATGGAGAAAATGGAAAGGCAAAAAAGCAATATGGAAAAAATGGAAATAATTTAATCATAGAAGTTCCCGTAGGAACTATAATATATGATAAAAATTCTGAAGATATGATAGCTGATTTAAAATATCCTAATCAAATTGTGGTTGTTGCAAGGGGCGGTAAAGGTGGTAGAGGAAATGTAAAATTCATGAATTCATCACTTCAAGCCCCAAGAATCTCTGAAAAAGGTATAAAAGGAGAAGAAATAGAATTAAAACTCGTATTAAAATTAATTGCCGATATAGGAATTGTTGGATTTCCTAATGTTGGAAAATCTACTTTAATATCAAGAATTTCAAAAGCTAAACCTAAAATTGCCAATTATCATTTTACAACTTTAAAACCTAATCTTGGAGTTGTGAAAGTTGATATTGGAAAATCATTTGTTGTTGCAGATATTCCTGGATTAATAGAAGGTGCTCATAATGGTACTGGTCTTGGAGATAGATTTTTGAGACATATTGAGAGATGTTATGCAATAATTCATATAATAGATATTGCAAAGTTTGAAGGCAGAGATCCAGTTGATGATTATTATAAAATAAGGAATGAATTAAAAAAATATTCGGAAACTCTCGCAAATAAAAAAGAAATAATCTTTGGAAATAAATGTGATTTAATAGATCAAGAAACTTTAAATAAAAACATATCTGAATTCGAAAAGACTACAGGTAAAAAAATACATCCAATTTCTGCTTATACAAAAACCAATCTTGATAAAGCAATTGGAGAAATGTGGACAATGATAGAACCTCAAAGAATGGAATATACAAGAAAAATTGAAAAAATGCTTAAAAAAAATTCTGATAGAATTAAATTAAAAATAGATCCAGTAAGACTTGATAATATAGATTATATTAAATTTGAAATTATAAGATGGAGTGAAGATGTTTATGAAATAACAGGAACTGGCGTAGAAAAGCTTTTATCTAAATATGATATAGAGCAAAAAGATGCAAGAGTTAAAATTTTAAATACATTAGAAAGTTCTGGTTTAAGTAAATTCTTAGCTATTGAAGGTTTAAAAGAAGGGGATACCGTCTATGTTGGAAATTTTGCATTTGAATATATACCTTAAGGTAATAAAATGATTATCATATTTGGAGGATCTTTTAATCCTCCTCATATTGCTCATAAAATAATCGCTGAATTTGCATATGATAAATTCAAACCAGATAAATTTTTAATACTTCCGGCAAGTATACCTCCACATAAAGAATCTAATTCAATCGCTTCATTTCAAAAAAGATTTGATATGTGCAAAAAGACTTTTAAATCTAAATATTTTGAAGTTTCAGATTTAGAAAATAAATTAAAAAAACCTTCTTATACTGTAAGAACTTTAGATTATTTAAAAGATTTCGATACTAATTTAAACCTTTTAATCGGAGAAGATTCTTATATGAATTTTGATAAATGGTTTGAATATGAAAAAATATTATCTTTTTCAAAATTAATAGTTTATCCAAGATTCTTTGACAGAAGAGGTTTTAAACATAAGAATTTCGAACATATCGAACTTTCTTCTCCAATAATTGATATATCTTCAAGCATGATAAGAAAAAGAATAAAAGAAAAAAAATCTATTAAAGGCCTAATTTCTGATGATATTTATAATATTACAATTAATACATATAAAATTAAATAAATGGTATTGACATTTCTTATTTTCTAATGTATAATAATCTTCGGATGAGTTTAGCCGAGGTGGTGGAATTGGTAGACACGTATGGTTGAGGGCCATATGAGCGCTTTAGCTCGTGCGGGTTCAAGTCCCGCCCTCGGCACCAAAAAAGAGGATATCTTTTTAGATATCCTCTTTTATATTATTTTATATTAATTCTTCATAATTATATATTTCTAATGCTGTCTTTCCAGAATCTTCAAAAATCAAATTATTATCTTTATCGTATAAATATGCATTCAGTTCAGAATCTATGCTTTCTTTTATTTCTTGACTCATTTTTCCATTTTTAGGTGATTTTAACAATTTAAAACTTCCAATTTTTATATCTAACATTAATTTATATTTTTTATTATATATTTCTATTTTTAAATTATTTTTATCATATTTTATAGATTTAATCTTAGAAAAGTTATAAGTAGTAAATTTAATCAATTTATCTTCATAATATACTGCGGCAAGAAGTCCTTTAAAGGCTTTTTTTAAAAATGGAACATTTGCATAAGAAAATGTTAACGACCTATTTTTGTCATATTTGAAATTAGATTGAACCCAAATCCATGAACTTGGAAATGATTCCCCCCAATCTTTTTCTATATAAATTTTACCATTTATCATTTCCATATTTTTAGTACCTGTAAAATTAGATCCCATGTTTATTATTCCATGATTACATTGCATTTTAAAAAAAGAAAATGGTCCCATAGCAGATTTAGTAAATAAATTTTTACCCCAAGGTATTTGTTTTGATATATTCAAAAATATATTAATATCATCAAGATTTAATATTAATCTATCTTTTGAAAATGAATTTTCTTTTATAACTATTCTTTCTCTTTTTTCATCATATTCAAAATCTTTAATATCAAATCTTATATATTCATTTTTTTCTTTATCTATGTATTGAATAAAAGCATGAGGGTCTTCTTCATTTTTTGATATACCAGGTATTATAGAAATAATTTCATCATTAAAAGAAAGTTTATAATACCAACCCTCAAAAGAATTTTTTTCTATCTTATGATATCTAAAGTCATCCATATTAATCCCCACCTATTTTTTTAGAATGTGTAAATACAAAAGTTAATGCTCCTATGAATAATACAAAGTAGTATGTAGTTAATCTCCAAATAAGTACAGCTGAATTTATAGTATATATATCTGTATCATTAGAAAATATAAGATAGTAAAAACCTTCAGCACCTCCAGCAGTTCCCGGTGTTGGAACTATTGCTGCTCCAATATCTAATATAATTCCTTTAAAAATCAAATCTAAATCTATATTCACTCCAAATCCCTTTAAAATAAAAACAATCGTTAAAACATAAGCCATGAGTTGTAAAGAACTTAAAAAAAGGACTATCAAAAATTGTATAATTTTTTTTGAATTTTCTTTAAAAAATTTTATAAATTCTTCAATATTCATAAATATTTTATCCATTATTTTTTCGGGATTTTTTATAATTTTTATTTTTTTTAAAAAAAATGTTACTTTTTGAGCAACTTTTTTTGATAGTTCTTCATTTAATGAAAATAAAAGAATTAAAAATACTACAAAGCCATTAAATATAGTACCTATGAAGACTAAAGAAAATGACTTGAGATCTAAAAAGTTAAAAGCGTATATAGCTCCAGACACTCCAAATAAGGCCATTATTATTTGAAAAATCATAGATTTATAGAGTATGCTAGCAGTAGAAACACTCGGACTTATTCCTTCTTTTGATAAATAATATACCTGCAAAGGTTGACCACCGGTAAAAAATGGTGTTAAATAATTGAAAAAATTTCCTAAAATAGTAATTTTAAAAGTTTTTATATAATTTATATCTTTTTTATTATCAAATAAAGATACTTTCATTATAATAGTTTCAATGATCCATTTTAAAAAAATTAAAAACATAGAAATAAAAGCATATTTTATTTGAAATGTCCTTAATTTTTCTATATTTTCTTCCAAGCCAGTTAACCCCATAAGAATTGTAACTATACTCAATGTTATTATTAAAGAAAATAAAAATCCTTTTAAATATTTCTTTACTCTCAAATAATCACCCCTTACAAAAAACAATGGCGCAAAAAACGCGCCATAATATAAATGTTTTTATTAGACATTATTAACAACTTGTTCTAAAGATAGTTTTTCTTCGGTAGTTAAAAGTTTATCTACATCTAATATTATAAGCATTTCATCTTCTAATCTTGCTATACCAGATATAAAATTTACTCTATGCATTCCACCAACTTCTGGTTTTTCTTCTATTAACTCAGAATTAATACTTTTAACTTCTTTAACATCATCAACCATCATCCCAATTTTTCTACTCTCCATTTTTATTACTATAACTTTGCACTTTGTTTTGTCAGAAAAATCCTGAATTTTGAACTTTTTTCTTAAATTTACTAAAGGTAAAACTTCTTTCTTTCTAAAGTCTATAACACCTTCCAAATAATCTGCCACATCTGGAATTTCTGTAACTTCTTCATATTCTGCTACTGCATCGATCTTCATAATATCAAGACCAAACTTTTCTTTTCCAAGATTAAATGTTACTATTTTTAAATCAGTTCCCATATTATTACCTCCTATGAGCACTTTTTCCATATTTTAATAATACCATATTTACAGGAAATAAAAAAGAAAAATGTTATAATATATTATACTATATATTATACTATAAAATCTATAAAAGTGGTGAATTTTTTATGATAGAACGAGAACGTAAATATATATTTACAAATTATTTTTTATTTCTTAATCTAAAAAGAAAGGCTATAAAAAAAATTAAGATAATTCAATTTTATAATGATAAAAATGAACGTTACAGACTCAATTTAAATGAAGATATATGGATATATAATCAAAAAAAATATATTTCTGATGAAAAAAGATTTGAAAAAGAAAATATTATTAATAATGATAAAATTAATGACTTAAAACTTTCAAATTCGAAATGTGTTGCAAAATATAGATATATATTAAATGAAGATCCAGAAATTGTTTTAGATGAAATAAAAAATATAGACAATATTTTAAATTATAAAAAAAATTTAAAATATATTCTTGAAATAGAGGAAAAAAATATTTATATAAAAGATTTAGATGATTATTTAAAAAATTATCTAATGGACGATTATAATTATTTGAAAGATGTTACTAATTTAAAAGAATTTTCAAATATCAATTTTGCTTCTAATTTTGATATCGATTATATAAATTTAATAAAGAAATTTAAGGAGGAATAGCTATGCCTGAATTAATAATTGTAGGTACACCCATTGGAAATCTTGAAGACATTAGTTATAGAGCTTTAAGGATATTGAAAGAAGTTGATAATATAATATGTGAAGATAAAAGAGTTACTTTAAAAATAATAAATCATTTTGATTTAGGAAATAAAAATCTTTTTACATATAATCAAGCAAGTGCAGAAAGAAAACTTGAATCAGCTTTCAATTTTATATTAAACAATGAAAAAACAATTATAGTTACAGATGCTGGAATGCCTATAGTATCAGATCCTGGAAATTTACTAGTAAAAAGATGTTATGAAAATAATGTAAAAGTTGATATAATTCCAGGCCCTTCTGCCCCAATATCAGCTCTGGCAGCAAGTGGATTACCAGGGTCAAAATTTGTCTTTTTAGGCTTTTTACCAAGAGATAAAAATAGAAGAAGACTTTTTAGAACTCTTGTTGAAGAAGAAAAAATATTAATATTTTTTGAATCTCCAAATAGAATTTTAAAAACTTTAATAGATATAAATGAAATACTTGGTAATAGAGAAATATTTATAGCAAGGGAAATGACAAAAATCCATCAGGAATTTTTAAAAGGAAATACTTGTGATATTATAGAAAAACTAAAAAAAGTTGATAATATAAGAGGTGAATTTACAGTTGTTATTTCAGGAAAATAAAGATATGCAATTCGAAAATATTCAACAATTAATAAACTATATAAATAATATAATAAAAAATACTTCTATATTAGATTTAAATATAGAAGTTATTTCTGATATAACAACTTCTAAAGTAAGTAAAAGAGGTGATCTTTACATAGAATTATCTCAAAAAGTAGGTTATTCAAACTATTCTATAACAGTATTTTTTCCAGAAAAATTTGTACCTTATATTTTAAAAAATTTGAACTTAAAACATTATTCAGAGCTATCTGGAAAAAAATGGGTTATAAAAGGAAAATTAAATTTTTGGAAAATGAGCTCAAAATTTGTTTTACATGGTAGTTCAATTGAATCAGCTGGTGAATCAGAAATAGAAAAAAATAAATTAAAAATATTAAAAAAATTAGAAATGAAATCATTAATAAATAAAAATACAAATGATTTAAAAACATTAGATCCCATTAAAAAAATCGCAATAATTTCAAGTCCAACAGCTGCTGGATATGGAGATTTTATAAAAAACATAAATCATGCTGAATTGATTCCAATAACTCATTTATATCCTTCCGCAATGCAAGGTGCTGGAACAGTTCCAGGAATAATAGGTTCATTCTATAAAATTTTAGAAACAAAAATTAAATATGATATTGTAGTTATAATAAGAGGTGGAGGTTCTAAAAGTGATTTAATGTATTTTGATGATGAAGAACTTGCATATTATATAGCCAAATTTAATCTAAAAATACCTGTCTTAACTGGAATAGGTCATGAACAAGATAAATCGATACCAGATTATGTTTCATGGAAAAGTTATTCAACTCCTACAGAAGTTTCAAGAGATATTGTAAATCAAATAAATGAAAATATAAAAAGATTAAAAACAGCTTCTTTAAATTCAAAAATTTATTTCAATTCTTCTTTTAAAGATCAAAAAAATAATTTAAATATACAAAATATAAATTTTTTTAGTACAAGAATAAATCAAAAGTTAGATCAAATAAATGAATATATAAAAAAATTTTATAAATATCAATATAATGTAATAGATAATAAAATAATGATTAATAAATCTTATTTTATTAAAAATAAAAATATATTTATAAAAAATTATTTAAATTCTATTTTAATAGAAATAAATAAAACTTTGAATAATAAAATAATTGACATAAAAAATGGAAGTTTTTTATCAATTAACCAAAAAAAAGATTTTTTAAATACTATTTATTTAAATATTACTAAAAATAGTCCTTTTAGTGTTTTTTTAAGCGATGGTGCTCTTATAAAAAAAGAAAATCAAATAATAAATTCAGCAAAAAAATTAAAGGAAAATGATTCAATTGAAATAATTTTTAAAGATGGTAATGTTTCTGCAAATATATATAAAATAAATAATTGGGAGGAAAAAAATGGATGATATATTAAATATAAAAAAAAGCGACATGAAAAAAATGAGTTTTAATAAATTAGTTGAAAATTTAGAATCTATAAATGAATATTTTCAATCAACCCAGGAACTAGACATTGAAAAAGGTTTAGAACTATATAAAAAATCTTTAGATTTTATAGTAATAGCAAAAGAAAAACTTACTAATCTTGAAGAAGAAAAAAGAAAAATAGATGAAATATATGATAACTTATTTAATGACAAAAATACATGAAATTTTTTTCAGATTTTTTTATGAAATAAGGAAATTCTTTATAAATAACTTTTTATACATGAAATTTTTATCATTAGCTATACAATTGAAATATTCATGTAATTAATATTTTTTACTTTAAAATGTCTTTATATGCTTTTAATTAAATTTGTTCCTATTTATATTTTTTTGATAAAATCAAAGTGTCTGTATTTATTAATAAATAATACAGACACTTTTTAAACTTAATAATAATTTTATTATTTCTTAATTTTGTTTAAGTTTTATTACGATATAATTATAACTGAAACTATTTCACATTCTTTGTTTGATAAGATTTTTTTAACTTTATGTGAACTTGTGAAAAAAAATACAATTACGAGTAAATTTATCATATATTGGGAGGGAAGAAGATGTCTGAGACATTGAACACACAATTGAAAGAAGTTGAACAGTACTTAGATTCTCTAGGTTTAGAAAAAATGTCTGAAGTAGAAAGACGTAGTTATTTAATTCGTGCTCTTCATAAGGCACAAAGTATTATCGGTTACTTACCTATTGAGGCACAGATGTTGATCTCTAAAAAATTAAAGGTCCACGCTTCTCAAGTTTATGGAGTTGTAACCTTTTATAATTTTTTCAGTATGAAACCTAAAGGAAAATTCCCGATAAATGTTTGTCTTGGAACTGCATGCTATGTTAGAGGTTCTGGTGATATTTTTGCAGAATTCAAAAAACTCTTGGGTATCGAAGAAGGAGAAACTACACCAAATGGTTTATTTTCACTTCATGCTGTAAGATGTGTAGGAGCTTGTGGCTTAGCACCTGTCGTAATGATAGGAGAAAAAGTTCATGGTAGACTTAAAAAAGATGACCTACCAAAGCTCATAGAAGATTATAAAGCAATAGCTAAAGAGCAAGGATTAATCTAAAGGAGGTCTAATTATGTCAAAAATAAAGAGTTTACAAGATTTGATGAATTTAAAAGAAACAGCAACAAAAAACATGAAAATAAGAAATGCCGCTGATGAAAAAGAAAAAATTATTTTAAAAGTTGCTATGGGTACTTGCGGTATATCTGCTGGTGCTAAAGAAACTTTTAATGCTCTTGTTGAAGCTATAGATAAAAAGAATCTTGAACATGTGGTTGTAGTTCAAACAGGATGTATGGGATACTGCCATGCCGAACCTACAGTTGAAGTAGTTGAACCAAATAAAGAAAGTATTCTTTATGGTCATATTGATGCTGAAAAAGCTGAAACTTTAATAGAAAAACATATAATAAATGGAGAATTATTACAAGACTCGATAATAGGCGAAACACATCAGAGTGCTGAATAATAGGAGGGGGACACAAATGGCAAAATACAATCAATACGTTCTAATCTGTGGTGGAACAGGTTGTACTTCCTCAGGTAGTAACGATATTTTAGACCATTTCAATAGAGTTCTTAAAGAAAAAAACTTACAGGATGAAGTTCAAGTTGTAAGAACTGGTTGTTTTGGTTTCTGTGAGCAAGGACCTATAGTTAAATTTTTACCTGACAACACTTTTTATGTAAAAGTTGAGGATAAAGATGTTGAAACATTAGTAGAAGAACATATAATAAAAGGTAGAAAAGTACAAAAATTATTATATGAGGAACCTAAAGCAAAAGAAAAAATAGAAGAATCTCAAAAAATGCCTTTTTATAAAAAGCAGTATAGGGTGGCATTGAGAAATGCTGGTACTATAGATCCAGAAAATATAAATGAATATATTGCTCATAATGGTTATCTTGCTCTCGGTAAAGCTATTACTGAGATGACAAGAGATGAAGTAATTGAAAATCTTCTTGAATCAGGCTTGAGAGGTAGAGGAGGCGGTGGTTTCCCTACAGGATTAAAATGGCAATTTGCTAAAAAAGCTAACAGTGATCAAAAATATGTAGTATGTAATGCTGATGAAGGTGACCCTGGTGCATTCATGGATAGATCTGTACTTGAAGGAGATCCTCATACAGTAATTGAAGGTATGGCTATTGCAGGCTATGCAATTGGTGCGAATCAAGGAATAGTTTATATAAGAGCAGAATATCCTCTTGCTGTTAATAGATTAAAAACAGCTCTAAATCAAGCGAGAGAAATGGGTTTCTTAGGAGAAAATATTTTCGGCTCAGATTTTTCATTTGATATCGATATAAGATTAGGAGCTGGAGCTTTTGTTTGTGGTGAAGAAACTGCTTTGATCCATTCTATAGAAGGTTATAGAGGAGAACCAACTACAAAACCACCTTTCCCAGCAAACAGTGGATTATGGGAAAAACCAACTTTAATAAATAATGTAGAAACTCTTGCAAATATATCTATCATAACTTTAAAAGGTGCCGACTGGTTCAGAAGTTTTGGTACAGAAAAATCTCCTGGAACTAAAGTCTTTGCACTTGCTGGTGCTATCAATAATGTAGGACTTGTTGAAGTTCCTATGGGAACTACTTTAAGAGAAATAGTATTCGAAATTGGCGGAGGCATAAGAGAAAACAAAAGATATAAAGCTGTTCAAACAGGTGGTCCATCTGGTGGATGTATTCCAGCTGAATATCTTGATACTCCTATTGATTTTGATAATCTTTCTGCTTTAGGTTCTATGATGGGTTCAGGTGGAATGATCGTAATGGATGAAACTACTTGTATGGTTGATGTTTCAAAGTTTTATCTTGAATTCACAGTTGAAGAATCTTGTGGAAAATGTACTCCATGTAGAATAGGTAATGTTAGATTATTAGAAATTCTTGACAGATTAACAAGTGGAAGAGGTTCTGAAAAAGATTTACAATTATTACAAGAACTTGGAAATATAATAAAAGATTCTTCACTTTGTGGTCTTGGTCAAACAGCCCCTAATCCTATTCTATCTACATATCATTATTTTAAAGATGAGTACGAAGCTCATGTTTATGATAAAAGCTGTCCTGCCGGAGCGTGTAAGAGTTTAGTTAAATATACTATAGATCCAGAAAAATGTGTTGGATGTACAGCTTGTGCGAGAGTTTGTCCTGTTGAAGCTATAAATGGCCAAATAAAGAAACCTCATGAAATAGATCAAGAAAAATGTATAAAATGTGGAGCTTGTTATGCTACTTGTAGATTCGGTGCAATAAGCAAAATATAGGAAGGGGGAAAATAATAAATGCCTAAAGTATTTGTTAATAATATAGAAACTGAAGTACCAGATAATGCTACCGTTTTGGAAGCAGTTAATAAAGCAGGTGGATATGTTCCTACACTTTGCTATATGAATCTTGAAGATATAGGTATTGTTAATAAACCTGCTTCTTGTAGAGTATGTGTAGTTGAAATTGAGGGAAGAAGAAATTTAGCTCCAGCTTGTGCTACTCCTGTATTTGAAGGTATGAAAATAAATACTCATTCAAGAAGAGCTATAAATGCAAGAAGAACAGTTGTACAACTGTTATTATCTGATCATCCTCAAGATTGTTTAAAATGTCCTAAAAATGGAGAATGTGAATTACAGGATTTAGCTTCTGAATTAAATATAACAACCAATCCTTATATGGGTAAAAAATCTCTGTATAAAAAAGATGTTTCTGCAGCAATAATAAGAGATCCAAATAAATGTATAATGTGTAGAAAATGTGAAACTGCATGTAATTCTTTTCAAACTGTTGGCGTATTATCTGCAGTTGAAAGAGGTTTTGATGCTGTTGTACAACCTACATTTGATTGGCCACTTGAAGAAACAAATTGTACTTTCTGTGGTCAATGTGTCGCAGTTTGTCCTACTGCAGCTTTAACAGAAAGATCTTATATAGATGAAGTTTGGAGTGAATTAGATAATTCAGATAAACATGTAGTTGTTCAAACAGCCCCAGCAGTAAGAGTTGCTCTTGCTGAAGAATTTGGTTACAAACCAGGAACTATTTCTACTGGTAAATTAGCTGGTGTCTTAAAATTAATGGGTTTTGATGCTGTTTTTGATACTAACTTTGCTGCCGATTTAACAATAATGGAAGAAGCTACAGAGTTTATAGATAGACTTCAAAACGACGGATATATGCCTATGTTAACATCATGTTGTCCAGGCTGGGTAAAGTTCTTAGAACATCAATTTCCTGGACTTGTAAAAATGCCTTCATCTGCAAAGTCACCTCAACAGATGTTTGGAGCAGTCGCAAAATCTTATTATGCTGAAAAGAATAATATAGATCCAAAAAAGATGACTGTTGTTTCTATCATGCCTTGTCTTGCAAAAAAATATGAAGCTGGCAGAGAAGAATTGAATTCAAGTCCCGAATTCAAAGATGTAGATTATGTTATTACTACAAGAGAATTAGCAAAGATGATAAAAGAAGCTGGATTCAATTTCGATTCTATTCCAGAAATGTCTTATGAAAATCCTTTAGGTGAATCAACAGGTGCTGCTGCAATCTTTGGTAGAACTGGTGGTGTTGCAGAAGCTGCTTTGAGAACGGCTTATGAGTGGGTTACTAAAGATACACTTGAAGAAGTAGAATTTGAAGCTTTACATGGTTATGATTCTATAAGAATTGCTGAGGTTGATATAAAAGGAACTATTGTTAAAATTGCAGTTGCTCACGGGCTTGGTAATGTTAGAAAATTACTTGAAGATATAAGAGATGGTAAAATAAATGTCCATTTAATTGAAGTAATGGCTTGTCCTGGTGGCTGTGTTGGCGGCGGTGGTCAACCTTATCATCATGGAAATTTTGAAATAATTAAAAATAGAATAGAAGCTTTAAATAATGTTGACAGAACATCTAAAATAAGAAAGTCTCATGATAATCCTTCTATTAAAAAAATATATGAAGAATATCTTGAAAAACCAGGTTCTGAAAAAGCACATCACTTGTTGCATACACATTATTTACAAAGAGAATGGCTTTAAAAAAATAATAGGGAACCTTTTTGGTTCCCATTTTTTTTGATATCAATACTGTGGAGGGATATCTATGAATACTTATATATTACTTTTTAACTCTAATTCTCCAGATGAAATTTATAAGGAAGCTTCTAAAATAGCCTCAAGATTTGGAGAACATAATATATCTTCTGTTGTTAAATATAATGATGAAAAAATTATATCAGATAAGATGATTAATCAAATGGTAGATATGTATATTTCATTGAAAAAATCAAATTTTGATTTAATTGAAAAATTTAAAAATAAAGTAAAAGATGATGATTTTTTACTAAATCAAATGAAAGAAAATCTGATAAGATTTAATAAACATTCTTACAAATACCCAGAAGAATGGAAAATAGTTTTTTTTGATGGAGAAGATTTTAATCATATAGATGATTATAGTTATTTAAATGAACTCAAAAGTAGAGTATTTAAAGATTCTCTTTATATTGCAATGGTGGATCTTCCATAATATTAAAATCCCCAAACATACTAAAATGTTTGGGGATGGTTCTTATATTATTATTCTTGCAGGATATCCTGCTTCTTCAAGAATTTTTTCTACGAGTTCTGAAGGTTCTTCCGTTTCAACATGTACTTTTTTAGATGGTAAATCGACTTCAAATTTGCTGATCTTTTTTTCTTCTTTCAAAGCATTTTCAATATTCATTTTACAATGATTACATGACATATCTGGTACATCATAAGAATATTTCATTTATTTCACCTCCAAAATATAGATTATTTTATCAATTTTTTTATTCTCAATGAATTTAATATAACGTTTATAGAACTAAAAGTCATAGCAATTTCTGATATTGCTGGATGTAAAAGGCCAGACATTGCAAGTGGAATTGCTATTACATTGTAAAAAAAAGCCCAAAATAAATTTTGTCTAATCTTAGAGAAAGTTATTTTTGATATTTTTATAGAATCTATTATTTTTGAAAATTCACCTTTTACAGATATTATATCTGCACTTTCTATAGCTAAATCTGTACCTGTTCCAATAGCCATAGATATATCAGAAGATTTTAAAGCTGCAGCATCATTAATTCCATCTCCAACCATAGCTACTTTTTTCCCAGAAATTTGTAATTCTCTGACTTTATCTACTTTATCTTTTGGACTAACCCCTGAATATATAGTTTCTATCCCAACTTGTTTTGCAACTGCTTTTGCGGTAATTTCAGAATCTCCAGTTATCATTATAGGCATTATTCCCATAGTTTTAAGTTCTTTTATCGCATCTTCAGCTTGTTCTTTTATAGGATCTGCTATAGATATGAATCCTTTTATTTCTTCATTTTCTCTAAACTCTACAACAGTATGACCTTTTTCCATATATTCTTCATATATTTTATAGTTTTTTGGTTTTCCTATAAAATATATATTATTTTCATAATTTGCTTGAACACCTTTACCAGTTATTTCTTCAAAATTATTTAAATCAATTTTTTTATCTTTCTTATTTTCATAATATTCATATATTGATTTTGCTAATGGATGATTAGAATTACTTTCTATAGTATAAATTATATCATGATAAAATTTATCTATATTTTGAAATACAACTGTCGGTTTTCCTTGAGTTATTGTTCCTGTTTTATCTAAAAGTATAGTATCTATATCTTTTGCAGCTTGAATAGCTCCTCCATTTTTTATTATTAAACCTTTTCTCGCAGCTGCTCCACTTCCTGCTACCAATGCCATTGGAGTTGCAAGACCCAAAGCACATGGACAAGCTATAACTAAAGTAGAAACAAAAACAAAAATAGAAGTAGAAACAGCACCAGCATCTACAACAAGCCATGGTATATATTTAGACATATTTACTAAATATTCTTGCATATTTTCATAGTTAAAATACCATACAAGAGAACTTATAATGGCAAGGCTTAATACTATTGGTATAAAAAACAAAGTTATTCTATCGGCAAATGCTTGAATTGGAACTTTTGTTGATTGAGCTTCTTCTACGAGTTTTATCATTTGATTTAAAAAAGTTTCTTCACCTACATTTTCAACTTCAACTTTTAATAATCCTTCTTCAAGTATAGTTCCACCAACAACTTTTGAATTTTCTGATTTTTTAATTGATAATGGTTCTCCAGTAATCATTGATTCATCTACAAGGCCTTTACCTTCTATAATTTTTCCATCTAAAGGTATTTTTTCACCTTTTTTTACTAATATCAAACTTCCTATTTTTACTGTTTCTAAAGGAACTTTTTCTACATTTTCTCCATTAATTACATTTGCATTTTCAACTTTCAATTTTATTAAAGATTTTATTTCTTTTGAAGCTTTACTTTTTAAATTGCTTTCTATGAATCTTCCAAGTAAATGAAGAGTTATTAGCATTGAAGCTAAAGCCCCAAAGGACATTACATCCATTCCAGTCATATTCAATATTGTTGTTATATATGATGATAATGCTCCAATTATAACGAGTGTATCCATATTTGTATGAAAATGAGAAATAGCAATCCATGCACCTTTTAATGTTTTTTGACCTAAATAAAATATATTTATTGCTCCAATTATTAACTCTAAATAATTGTAATAAGGTATCTTTAATCCACTCATATGAAAAAGCATTAAAATACTTATTGGTATTGTTAATATTAATGAAAATATTAGATTGAATTTATCATGTTTATAATTTTTTTCTATCATATCTTCAGAAGGCATTTCTTTTGAAGCTTTATACCCAACTTTTTTTACACTTTTTTCTATTTCGTCAAAATTTATTTTACCTTCTTTTATTATAACTGCTTTTTCTGTAGCAAGATTAACAGATACAAACTTAACTCCTTCAATTTTTTTTAATGATCTTTCAACATTCCTAACGCATGATGCACAAGTCATACCCTGTACACTGAAACTTAATTTATCTTCTGACATTTTTTAACCTCCCCCCCAGGTGTGGGTAATTTATATCTATATCATAATATAAAATCATTTCTTTTTTTTTTAGAATATGTAAATAATTATAAAAAAAGACTCTCAAAATATTGAGAGTCTACCTTTATTATCTCTAATTTATTTTATTAATACTCAATTTTACTTCTTTCACACCTGTATCTTCTGACATCTTCAAAAACTCATTTAAAGCATTTTTTAATTGACTTTTTATAGAATCTATTTTCGCATAATCTTTAAAATCTTCTATTTCTCTATTTGTAAATATTAAACTTAAATTATCATAAACATATGTAAGGTTATTATTTATTTTTGTTCTGGCTTCTTCACTGCCAACAACAAGAATATAACTTCCAATATATATTTTATTTTTGAATTTATAATTAAGAGCATACTCATTTTGTATTATTGGTACTTCTATTCTAATGTTTTTTTGTATATATTTTATTTCTGGATTTTTTGAACCATAATATTTTATATCTGTAAAACCTAAGAATTTAGGATCATAAGGATTTTTTTCTATAGAATAAACACTAACTCTACCATCTTTAAATCTTATATAAGCATATTTATCTGTCGCTTTTAATCCATCTACTTCATCTAATTCAAGATTCTTTTTTATTATAGGGGTTTCAGGATTTTTAACATCAGCTATTGTTATGCCATCATTTATTCTTAAAATGAATAATGAAGTATTTATCAGAACTGTATCTGTAACATTTCCAGATGTTTTTATGTTTGAAATTTCTTTTGGATTCTTAGGATCATAAACTTCATAAATAGTAACGCCATACTTTCCACTTGGTGAATATAAATAACTTTTTTCATACTTTGTCGTTGTGAATTTAATACTTTGTTCACTTTTAGCATTTTGAGAGTCTTTAGCCACGACTTTTAAAGTATAATTTTTATTTAGTTCTAAAGAATTGTATCCAAAAGAATTATTATTCAATCCATTTGCAATGTTTTTTTGTGTTGTCCCATCAGATAAATAAATATCATAGGTTAATAAATCTTTATCAGGATCAGAAGCTTCCCAAGTAAATATTATATCTTTTTGTGAATGATTTTGTCCTTCTTCTGGGTACAAAATATTTGGTGAATTTGGTGGATTATTTTTAGTTATTATAATTTCTTGTGAATAATCAAAAACTTTTTTATCTTTTACAGCAGCAAAGAATATATTATGAGTTTTATTATCAGAATTTAATTCATATTTATTTTCACTTATTATATCTTTTATTTTATATTGATCTTGATCTTTTTCTACCACAACATATTCATCATAACCATCAGGAAGGGTTATAATTGCTTTTGTTTCTTCCCATTCAGTATCTATTGAATATTTTATGGTTGATTTATCTAATTCAAGATTGATATTTTTATCTTCATCTATAAAAGAATCAACACTTCCATAGTAAAATTTCAAATCATTTTGACCAATAGCTGAAATATTTATAGTATAATTACCTTTTTCTATATTTTCCATTTTTATGTTATCCGAAAGAGAAAATTCTTTTTCTACTGTTTTTTCTCCTAAAAGTTCAACTTTTATTTTTTCTATTGGTTCTCTAAATTCGGATGTTTTTATTGTATATTGTATGTTTACATTATACTTTTTATTAACAAATAAAACAGAAAATACAATAATAACTGTAAATATTAAAATAACCCCTAATGATGAAAAGATAATAATTTTTTCTTTATTTTTTTTATCATAATTACTTGATTCAACTAATTCTTCAAATTCATTATTATTTTTTTTATCTTCATTCATCTTTATCACCTCCTACTGATTATATCATAAATTATTAAAAATAGCTTTAAAAAAAGGGGTGCATTTTGCACCCCTTTTTTATGTTTTTTATTTTATTAATTCATTCATTATATTGGCAAGATCTATAAAATCTTCTTTTAACGATGCCCCACCAACAAGTCCTCCATCTATATCCTTTTGTATGAAAAGTCCAAAATAATTACTTGGTTTAACACTTCCACCATAAAGCAATGTAACTTTTTGTGCTACTTCTTCTCCATACATTTCAGATAATAGATCTCTAATATATTTATGAACTTCTTGTGCTTGTGCTGGAGTTGCTACTTTTCCAGTTCCTATGGCCCATACAGGTTCATAAGCTATTATTATTTTATTTATTTCATCTTTTTCTATTTCATTTAATCCTTCTTTTATTTGTTTTTCTATTGTATTGAATATTAAACCTTTTTCTCTTTCTTCAAGATGTTCTCCAACACAAAAAATAGGGGTTAATTCTTTTTCTAACGATTTCTTTATTTTTTTGTTTATTATTTCATTTGTCTCGCCAAATATATCTCTTCTTTCAGAATGACCAAGTATTACATGAGTAACATTTATATCTTTTAGCATATCTGGAGATATTTCGCCTGTATATGCACCAGATTCTTCAAAATACATATTTTGTGAACTTACTTTTATATTTGTTCCAGAAGTTATATCTGCAATTTTTTCTAAAGAAGTAAAAGGCACACCCAATATTACATCTATTTTTTCTTCATTTCCAATTTTTCCTATTAACTTATTTACAAATGCAGCTGCTTCTGAATTATTTTTATTCATTTTCCAGTTTCCAGCTAATATAAATTTTTTTTCAGTTAATTTTTTTTTTGTTGCTATAGATGCAACTCCAGGTAATTCTTTTCCTTCTAAGAGTTCAAGTGAAGCTCCTCCACCAGTTGAAACATGAGAGAATTTTTTGGCTAATCCAAATTTTTCAGCTGCTGCTGCTGAGTCTCCACCACCAATTACACTTACACTTCCAGCATCTGTCAACTCTACTATTAATTCTGCTACTCCTCTTGTTCCTTTTTCAAAATCTTCTATTTCAAAAACACCCATTGGTCCATTCCATACAACTGTTTTAACTCCAGAAAGTTTTTCTTCAAAAAGTTTTAATGTTTCAGGACCTATATCTAAACCCATCCAACCTTTTTCTATTCCATCATCCATTTTTACAACTCTATTTTCAAGTCCTGCTTCAAGCTTTTGAGCTACTATTGCATCAATAGGCAATATCAATTCAACATTGTTATCTTCAGCTTTTTTCAATAAATCTTTTGCAAGATCTAATTTATCTTCTTCATATAATGAAGATCCAATCTCTTTTCCTTGAGCTTTTAAGAACGTAAACATCATAGCTCCGCCTATGAATATCTTATCCGCTTTTTCGAGAAGATTAGTAATTACTCCTATTTTATCTGATACCTTTGCTCCACCAAGTATTACAGCATAAGGTTTTTCTGGATTTGTGGTTACTCCACCTAAAAATTTAATTTCTTTTTCCATTAAAAATCCAGCTACACTTGGTATATTTTGTGCGATTCCAACATTAGAAGCATGTGCTCTGTGTGCTGTTCCAAAAGCATCATTAACATGAATATCTGCAAGAGATGCCCAATATGTTGCCAATTCAGCATCATTTTTCTTTTCGCCTTTTTCAAATCTTGTATTTTCAAGTACTAACACTTGACCAGATTTTAATTTATTTACAGCTGTTTCAACTTTTTCTCCTCTTGTTTCATCTACAAAAAGAACTTCATTATCTAACAATTCATTTAATCTTTTTGCAACTGGAGCTAAAGAAAATTCAATTTTCTTTTCCCCTTTTGGTCTTCCAAGATGGGATAAAAGTATTACTTTTGCATTTTGTTCTAAAACATATTTTATTGTAGGTAAAGCTGCTTTTATTCTTGTTTCATCTGTTATTTTTCCTTCTTTTATTGGAACATTAAAATCAACTCTCATTATAACTTTTTTATTTTCAAAATCTATATCTTTAACTGTCATTTTTTCCATAATTACACCTCCAAATTCATAGTGCCATTTATGCAATATTTATAAAAGGGAGACATTGTTATGCCTCCCCATGTATTAATTTTTCTTATTTAATTAATGTAGCAAAATGTTTAACTAATCTAACTAATTGAGCTGTATATGACATTTCATTGTCATACCAAGATATAACTTTTACCATTTGTTTTCCATCTACTTCTATTACTTTAGTTAATTCTGAATCAAATAATGAACCGTATTGACATCCTATTACATCAGAAGATACTATAGGATCTTCAGTATATCCCAATGTATCTTTTAGTTCTGTTTCAGCTGCTTTTTTCATAGCAGCATTGATTTCTTCTACTGTTACTTCTTTATTTAATTCAACTACGAGATCTACTACTGATCCTGTAACTGTAGGAACTCTCATAGCCATACCATCTAATTTTCCTTTTAATTGAGGTAATGCTTTTGCAACAGCTTTAGCCGCTCCTGTACTTGTTGGAACTATGTTTTGTGCAGCTGCTCTTGCTCTTCTGAAATCACCTTTTCTATGAACTCCATCAACTGTATTTTGATCTTGTGTATATGCATGAACTGTTGTCATTAAACCTTTTACTATACCAAAATTATCATCTAATACTTTTGCAACTGGAGCTAAACAGTTTGTTGTACATGACGCACCTGAAATTATATTTTCTTCTCCAGTTAATGTATCATGGTTTACATTATAAACTATTGTAGGTACATCTCCTTTTGCTGGAGCAGAGATAACAACTTTTTTTGCTCCTGCTTCTAAATGTAGAGAAGCTGCTTCTTTTTTTACAAAGAAACCTGTACATTCTAATACTACATCAACATTTAGTTCTTTCCATGGTAATTTTGCTGGATCTTTTTCAGCAATTATCTTTATTTCTTTTCCATTAACTACCATAGCTCCTTCTTTTACTTCAACTTCAGCATCAAATCTTCCTTGTGCAGAATCATATTTTAATAAATGAGCTAAAGCCTTTGCATCTGATAAATCGTTTATTGCAACGATATCAAATTCAGGATTATTAAACATTAATCTAAATGCCAATCTACCAATTCTACCAAAACCATTAATAGCTACTTTTACCATATTAATGTACACCTCCTCAAAGTGTATGAGCATTAGTTATTTTTTTCTCTAATATAATTATATATCTTAATTAATAACAATAAGAAAAAATAAAGTTAAATTTATTATAATCCAAATCCCATATTTTGTAATCCGCCAAGGTATTTTTGACTTATTTTTTCATTTTCTTCTTCTTTTATTTGATTTGCTTTTTCAATTGCTTCATTAGTCGCTGCAATAATCATGTCTTTTATTATTTCCATGTCTTCACCTTCGAGTTCTTCAGAAATTATTATATCTTTTACTCTCAGATTACCATTTGCAATGACTTTTACTACTCCACCACCCGATGTAGCTTCTACTTCTTTATTGGCAAGTTCACCTTCTAAAGTAGACATTTCATCTTCCATAAGCTGTTGTGTTTTTTGAGCCTCTGCAAGTAATTGATTTACATTAGGTTTTTTACTGGAAGAATTTTTAAAAGACCTTCCACCAAATCCTTTTATTTTTTTACCCATTAAGTTGCCTCCTTTTTTCCTATTCAATAAATTATATCATTTTTAAAGTAATTATAAAATTAAATTATATAATCTTTTTTATAAACAATCATTCAAATTTTTATACTTTTTACAATTATTTTTTATATTTTTTTTATTTTGTATATATGTTATATGCTATAATAAACTATAATAATATATTTGGAGGGTGAAAATATGAAAAAATTCATTTTATATGTTTTAATAACTTTTATTTCTTTATTAACGTTTTCAAATGGAATTGATGAAAAAATAATTATAGGTAAAGCCGATGGAAAAACAGATATTTTTTTAAATTCAGATAATCCTATGGGATTAGGTGTAATACTTGGAGAACCTTCTGGACTTTATTTTAGATATTATTCAAAAAAATCCCAATTTTTAGATGCTTCTACAGCTTGGTCTTTTATAAATAATTCTATAAATTTTTCGGCAGATTCTGATTTTATATTTCCCATAAAAAATATTCCTTTGAATTATCATTATGGATTTGGAGGTTTTATAAATATTCATTTTGGAGAAGTAAGTAGTCTTTCATTTGGTGGAAGAATTCCTCTTGGAATAGATTATAAAATACCAAATACTCCTTTAGACATTTTTTTAGAATTAAGTCCAACTTTAAAATTTTTCCCAGAGTTATACCCTTCTATAACTGGTTCTTTAGGTTTTATCTATAATTTTTAATTTAAATTAGTTTATGGAGGTTTTTAATATTGAAAGCAGTTATAATAGATGGTTATGTTGATGAACCTGCTGTTTTAGGTGTCCCACCTTATGTCTCTACATATATTAGGTATGCAGCAGGTGCTTTAATGTTTCATGGAATTGAAGTAGATTATTATACCATAGATCAGATAAGAAATTCTGATTTATGGAAAGCTTTTAATAATTATGAATACATTATTATTATATCTGGTACAACTGTACCAGGACATTATTTTAGAGGCACTCCTATTTCAATTAAAGAAATTAAAAATATATTTTCTTTAAATAAAAATCCTTTAAGAGTATTAGGAGGTCCTATAACTAAAGGATATACTATAACTGGCGGGAAAGCTGCAATCGAATTGAAAAAGATATTAGAAAACACCGTAGATTTTTTAGTAGAAGGTTCTATTGAAAAATTTTTATTTGATTACCCCGTTTCAGATAATTACTCTCTAAAAGATTTTAGTGATTATGATTTGATAGACTTAGTTTCAAATTTGGGTGCAGAAATTCTAAAAAAACATCCTTTTTATCCTGACATAATACCTGAAATAGAAATTTCGAAAGGTTGTGATAGAAAAGAAGGGTTTTGCTCTTTTTGTACAGAGCCTATGATAAGCGGAAAGTATAAAGAGAGAACTTTAAAATCTATAATTACCGAATTGAATTGTATTTCAAATGTCGGAGTTAAAAATATAAGATTTGGTAGAAGTGCCAATTTTTTAGCTTATGGTATGACTTTTAACAATTTTAAACCCAATTCAAATATATTTGAACAACTTTATTCTTCAATAAAAGATGATTTTGAAATAATACATACAGATAATGCTAACCCATTTTTTATAGTTGATCATGAAAAAGAAGTTAGAAAAATTCTTGAAATAATCACAAAATATAATTCAAGCGGAGATATTCTTTCTTTTGGTGTAGAAACTTTTGATTCTAAAGTTTCAAAAGCTAATAATATAATAAATGATCCCAAAAAAGCTTTAAAAGCTATAGAAATTGTAAATGAGATTGGAAGTGTAAGAGATAAAAATAATATACCAAAGCTTTTGCCTGGAATAAATATCCTTTATGGTCTCTTAAATGAAGATGATGAAACTTATAAAATAAACATGGAAACTTTTGATCATATCTTAAAAAAAGATTTATTATTAAGAAGAGTTAATGTTAGGCAGGTCATGGCTTTCCCAGGAACAATGCTTTATAATAAAGGAAATAAAAAGATAAATAAAAAACTTTTTTTAAAATTTAAAGATTATATGAAAGAATTCGATAAATCAATGTTGGAAAAAGTTTTCCCAATAGGAACAAAAATTAATAACATAATAGTTGAAAAACAACAAGGAAATATCTCTTTTGGAAGACCTTTAGGAACATATCCTATTCTTTGTGGATCCAATGATAAAAAAAATCTTTATTCTAAATTTAATGGAATTGTAGTTGATCACGGTTCAAGAAGTTTAACTGTAATTCCAGAAAACAAAAAAATATTTGAACTTTCAAATCAAGAAATTTCTTCTATAAAAGGTTTTAGCAAAAAAACAGCTAATAAAATTAAATTTGATATGAATATTGATTTTTTAGATGATGATAGAATAAAAACCTTAAAAAACTTGAAATTAATATAAATGCTCTATTAATAGAGCATTTATATTAATGGAATTTCATTTGCATTTCTTTTTGTTGTAAAAAAACTTGAAAATTATTGTTTTTTAATGCTTTATTTAAAGGATCATCCTCTGGAACAGATACTACAATTATTTTATTTTTATAGAATGAAAGTTTATTTTTTATATCTAAAATGAGTTCATCATATTTGCTAACATCAAATATAGGAGCTGCATCAACTATATAAGTGTTATCATCATTTATTCCCCAGACAACATAGCCGTCAACATAATCCCAAGATTTTATTTTTTCTATTTTGTACCTTTGATCACTTAAATATAATGTTTGTGGATGTCTTTGCCAATTAGTAATTCTTTTTAAATTTGTTTTTGCAAGAAAACTCGATTCTTTAAGCCAATTTGGATCTTCAATTGTGTAAGTATTTTTTGGCGGTATATTATCTGGAACATCTGTATGAAAAGATTCTAATATTCTTTTTATTTTAAATCCATGTTTTTCATAAAATTTTATAGCTCTTTCTTCCATAGAAGCTACTTCTAAAACTATCTTTTTAACTCCTTTCCATTTAAGAATTTCAATAGTTTTATATAACATTTCCGAAGCTATACCTTTTCCTCTGTATTCTTCTTTTACACCAAAAGAATCAATTCTTCCAAGGTCTTTTCTACAAGAAATAATACTAACCCCTATAGGTTTTTGATTTTCATATACTATAAAAGAGTCTTCTAAAGAAATAGAAAACTCTTTAGAATCTTTTTCAAAACTATTAATATCCCATCTTACTGGAACTATATAATCTTTAAATATTTCATTTACTGTATTTATAAGTGTCACAGTTGGAATATCCGTTACATTTTTATATTCAAACATTAGTATCCCTCCTCAAAATTAAGAGTATATTATTAATACTATTATATTACTTATTATCTTTATTTCAAAATTGATTTTTTAATAACAAGTTTTTAAAAGTTTATAAAAATTATAATGAATCTTAGTTTTAATATGTTATGATATATTGAATTATTTTATCATAAATATATAAGAGGTGAATTAATGTTTACTAAATTTCAAGATTTAATAGATCTATCAATTAAAACTAATAAAAATCTTCATGAAATAATTATTGAATGGGAAATGTTAGAAAATGGTACAGATCCTATTTTATTAAAAGAAGAATCTATAAAAATAATAAATCAAATGATTGAATCTTATAGAGAAAAATTGAATAATCCTTCTAAAAGTTTAACAGGATGGACTGGATTTAATACTGAAATATATAATGAATATAAAGAAAATAGTTTATTTAATAATTTAATTTCTAAAGCTATTTTAATTGCTCTTGCAACTTCTGAAAATAATGCATCTATGGGTAGAGTTGTTGCTTGTCCTACTGCTGGATCTAGTGGAGTTGTACCTGGAACTCTTGTTTCTTTGTATGAAGAGAAAAATATTCCCATTGAAAAATTAGCTGAAGGTCTTTTGATTTCAGGAGCTATTGGAGAATTCATAAATAGAAAAGGCAGCTTATCTGGCGCAGTTGGAGGTTGCCAAGCCGAAATTGGTTCAGCAACAGCTATGGCTTCTGGAGCCATAGTCTATATACTTGACGGAGATCCAGATAAGGTTGCCAATGCCGCAGCACTTTCGATGAAGTTTTTAATGGGTTTAGTTTGCGATCCAGTTGGAGGTTTTGTTGAAGTTCCTTGTGTTAAAAGAAATCCTGCTGGATCTGTAATCGCTTTTACCGCAGCTGATTTAGCCATTTCTGGAATTAAAAGTGCTATTCCTTTTGATGAAGTATCTCAAGCTATGGGAAAAGTTGGTAGATCTTTACCAATAGATTTAAGGGAAACTGGTAAAGGTGGTATAGCTGCAACTAAAACGGCAAAATCACTTTTGGACAAGTTCATGGGTAATAAAATCTGATATATGTCTTGCAAAAGGAACAGCTATATCTGGTCCATACCCACCATTTTCAACTAAAACGATCATAGAATATCTTGGATTTTCAGCTGGAAGGTATCCTGCAAACCAACCATGAGATTTTTGATTCCCACCAACTTCTGCAGTTCCAGTTTTACCCGCAACTGTAGTATCAAAATCTTTAAATCCTTTGTATGCAGTACCTTCTGTTCTGCTATCACCTGGATAAGAAGTTACATCTATCATCCCCTTTTTTATGACATTCGAAAATTCTTTATTCAGATCATAATCATCTATTAAAACGGGCTCATTTTTTTCTACTATTTGTCCATATATATTTTTTGTTTCTTTTAAAAGATTAAATTTAAAATATTTGCCATTTTCAGCCAATATATTATAAAATCTTAATAATTCTATAGGTGTTAACTGAACATATCCTTGACCAATATAAGCAAGGATTGTCTCTCCTGGATACCAAATAGTATCATATGTCTCTTTTTTCCATTCTTGATTTGGAAAAAGTCCTTCTTTTTCACCTGGAATCTCTATACCTGTTTTTTTATCTAATTTAAAATAATTAGCCATACCTTTCATATAATCTATTTCTATAGTTTCTCCAAGCCAATAATAATAACTATTTGCAGAAACTCTCAATGATTTTCTCATATCAGTTATACCATGTCCTGCATAATTCCAATCATAAAATGAAGCTATTCTTGTTCCTTTTGAATTATAAACATCATATCTTCCAGTAGAATTTATTGTCGCATCTGGAGATATTCCATATTCTAAAGCACTATAGGCTATAAATGGTTTTATCAGAGATCCCGGAAAATAGGATGCCCCTATACTTCTATTTATTAATGGTTTTTTTGAGTCATTTAAAATTTTTCTAAATTCTAAAGTACTTAATCCTTGAGAAAAAGCATTTGGATCTGGTGATGGATAACTAACCATAGCAACTATATCTCCATTTTCTGGATCTGATATAATAACAGAACCTTTATAATTATGCTTTTCAAAGTAATTATATACTTCTTTTTGTAATCTTATATCTAAAGTTGTATATATATCATTTCCAGCAATAGATTTTGTATCTTCTATAACAGCTTTTACTTTACCTGAAGGAGTTATTGTAACTAATTTATAACCTTGTTTCCCAATCAATTTATCATTCCAAACTTTTTCAAGTCCACTCCTTGCTAAACCTTCATTATCAACATATCCAAGTATATGATATAAACTATTATCGGCATATTTTCTAACATATTTTTCAGTAATAATAAAATTTTTAATTTCTGATAATTTTTTAGAAGTTGTAGAAGAAATTTTTAATATCACATTTTTTTGAAAATTTAGTCTATCTATTACATAATCAACATCTAAATCAGTTTTAGAAAGAATTTTTCTTATTTTTTCTTCATCTTCTTGAACTATTTCATCTGAATTATTATAAATTTGATATAATTTCTCATTCCATGCAATTAGTTCACCATTTCTATCATAAATATTACCTCTTTTAGCTTCATTTATATAAATTCTTGTAGATAAATCTTGAACTTCAAGTCTATAATCTTTCCAATTTAAAACTTGTATCTGAAAAGCTCTATAAAATAATAAAAAAAATCCCAATATTGTAAGAATAAATAAAAATATCACTCTTTTATTTTCCATTTATTATCAACCTCAAATTAAGGAAATAAAGCATGATAATTAAAATCATAGTTATTATTGATGGAATTATTGAATAACTTAAATATCCTAAAAATGCAGTAAATATTCCACTATATATAATTACAGTTATAAAACTTAGTTCTTTATTTTTGAATATCCAATTCAAAAAAACATACAATATATAAAAGATTATGGCAACAAATCCTACATCATATCTAAATTGGAAATAAAACAATGTATAAACAAATGGAACTATATATTTTATTTCATCTTTTAAATCAGAAAATTGTATATACACCATCATTATTGGAAAAGAATAAAAAATATAATCTCCGAGCCATCTATCCCAAGAAGATGTTATTAGTGCTAATATTATAAAAATAATATAAATCATATTTATTCCTCCAAGAAATAAACTACAGAACTTTCAATCATATTTGGTTTAAATATGTAAAAATCTGCATATTTTGATATTATTTCTCCTGTTAATTCAACATAAGAATCATCTAAATAATAAGGTAATTTTATATTTATTTTTTTTGTATCTATTTTTATATCTTCTGGTAATTCTATATATATCATACCCATTTTTTCTTTTATTAAAACATCTTTATTTTGTACTTCACCAAAAATATCTTTTTCATTCCAACCTATTTTTTTGACAATAATTCTATCTCCAAAACTTTCTTTGACATATCCCAACAGTTTTTTATTTGTATTTATGACAATAGTATCCTTTTTTACTTTTGAAGTTGACATAATTATGTATTTATCTGGAAAATCTTTCAATATTAATCCATATGGTATATCAAAATCTATCAAATCTGTTTTTAAAACTTTTAGTTCATTCTCTTTCATTAATTTCATAATATCATCCATATTATTAGAGTTTTCTTCTCTTTTTAATAATTCTTGCTGAATCTTTGAAAAAGTATAATCAAATGGAAATAAAGCCCATTGCATCAAATCTCCAATGGGCTTTATAATATTTATTAATATTACAATAATTATAAAGAAATTTAAATAAAATAATCTATTTTTATTCATCTAAATCACACTATCTATTTTTACTTAAATTTTCAATTATTTCTATTTTATCTATAACTAACCCAGCACCTCTTGCAACACAAGTTAAAGGTTCATCCGCAATTACAACTCTTATATGAGTTTCTTTTTCTATTAATTCTTTCATTCCTTTGAGCATAGCTCCACCTCCACCTAAAAATATACCTTTACTGACAACATCGGAAAGGAGTTCAGGAGGAGTTGATTCTATAGCAAGTTTTATATTTTCAAGTATTCTTGAAACAGGTTTTTTTATAGCCTTTCTTATTTCTGAACCAGATAATGGTATATTTTTAGGCAATCCAGTTAAAACATCCAGTCCTATGATATCTATAGTTAGGCTATCATTTTCTTCATTTTCAAATGTATTTCCTATTTCCATTTTTATTTTTTCTGCAGTTTTTTCACCAATTAAAATATTGTGTTCATTTTTAACGTATTCGATTATATTTTCATCAATTTCATCTCCAGCAACTCTTATAGATTTTGAGAGAACTATATTTCCAAGAGATATAATTGCTATTTCAGTGGTTCCACCACCTATATCTACAACCATATTTCCAGAAGGTTCTTCTACATTTAATCCTGCTCCTATAGCAGTAGCCATAGCTTCTTCTATGAGAAAAGCCTTATGAGCACCAGCATCTAAAGCCGCTTCTTTTAAAGCATTTCTTTCTACTTCTGTGGCTTCCGTAGGTATTCCTATTACTACTACAGGTTTAAATATATTAAACCCTCCAACAGATTGAGATATAAAATATTTCAACATTGCTAAGGCAACGTCATAATCAGCGATTACACCATCTTTTAAAGGTCTTGTTGCTATTATATTACTTGGAGTTTTACCTATCATTTTTTTTGCTTCGAGTCCGACTTGTAGTATTTTCCCAGTATTTTGGTCTATAGCTATAACTGAAGGCTCATTTAAAATTATTCCTTTACCTCTTGAATAAACTAATGTATTAGCGGTTCCCAAATCTATACCTAAATAATTTCTCATAGAAGTCCTCCTTAATAATGTATATCAGTAATAGTATATCACAACAAGTAAAAATTGAAAATATAGCAACATAAATTTAATTATTTTTTGTTGACTTTAAAATGCAAAAAGTTTATAATATTAAACGTATTGTTTAATATAACTATCATTTTAAAAAATTATAATTAAAAATTATCTTTTGGAGGGCTTTTATGAATATAGGTAAGAAAGTTAAAAGCTTGAGAATAATGCAAAATATGACTCAAGAAGAATTAGCCGTTAGATCTGATTTAACAAGAGGCTTTATATCTCAAATTGAAAGAAATTTAACTTCTCCTACTATAGAAAATCTTGAATTGATCTTGAGGGCTCTTGGTACTGATCTTGTAGAATTTTTTTCATCTATGAATGAAAAAGAAAAAGTTGTTTATACAAAAGAAGAAAGAATTCCTATTTATGATACTCCTGAAGGAATAAAAGAAGAATTATTAATGACTGCAACAGATCCTAAAAAAATAGAACCTTCATTGATTGAGTTAAATCCTATATCTTCTACAGAAGTTGAAAATTATCATGAAGGTTATGAATTTGGTTATGTTATTGAAGGTAAAATTATAATTAATCTTGATGAACATAAGTATCATGCTAAAAAAGGTGAATGTTTTTTCTTTACTTCTAATAAAAAACATTTCATTGAAAATAATTCAAAAAAAAATAATGCACAAATTCTTTGGATAGAAATATTTTAATATAAGTTAAGGAGGTTGAATTAATTGGTTAGATCTCTTGGGAAACATTTAATTGCTGAATTTTACAACTGTAATAATGAAATATTGGATAATGTAGAAAAAGTAGAATATTATATGAAAAAAGCTGCTATTGAAACAGGGGCTACAATCGTCACTTCGACTTTTCATAGATTTTTACCTCATGGAGTTAGTGGTGCAGTTATAGTTTCAGAATCCCATTTGGCGATTCACACATGGCCAGAATTTGGTTATGCTTCTATAGATCTATACACTTGCGGGGATGATGTAGATCCATGGAAAGCCTTTGAATATCTAAAAAAAGCTTTTAATTCCAATAGAACAGAAGTTAATGAACATAAGAGAGGACTTTACAATGAAATTGGTATCCCTGAAAATTCTTCTCATAAAGTGGAGGTGGAATAATTGAATCATATAAATTTTTTTGAATACAATCCAAATGAAACATCAGGTGTTTTTTTTAGTATTTCAAATATATTATTTTCAAAACAAACTAAATATCAAAGAATAGATATTTTTGATACTCCTGAATTTGGAAGAGTTTTTGCTTTAGATGGTTTAACTATGACAAGAGAAATGGATGAGTTTATTTATCATGAAATGATCGCCCATGTTCCTATGTTTATTCACGAAAACCCAAAAAAAGTTTTAGTAATAGGTGGCGGTGATGGCGGTACAGTAAGAGAGGTATTAAAGCATTCTTCTGTAGAAGAAGTCATAATGTGCGAAATAGATGCAGAAGTTATAGAAGCTGCCAAAAAATATTTGCCTTTAACTTCTTGTGAATTAGATAATCCAAAAGTAAAACTTGTTTCAGAAGATGGTTCTAAATTTATAAAAAAATATAAAAATTATTTTGATTTAATAATAATAGATAGTACAGATCCAACAGAAGGTGAAGGAGGACTTTTATTCACAGAAGATTTTTATAAATCATGTTTTGAAGCTTTAACAGATGATGGAATTCTTTCTGCTGAAACTGAAGATCCTTTCATTCACAAAGATTGGATGAGAGATGCTTATAAAAGACTTTCAAATGTTTTCGTTAAAGCAAGATTGTACATGGGATATTTGCCTATGTATCCACCTGGAGTATGGACTTGGGTTTTTGCTTCAAAAGGCAAAGATCCTATAATGGATTTTGAACCAGAAAAAGTTAAAAATTTTGATAAACCTTTAAAATATTACAATGAAGAAATTCATGTTTCTTGTTTTTCATTACCAAATTTTATAAAAGATATGATAAAATGAGGTCTGCTTAAAGCAGACCTCATTACATTATAAATTTTAAAAATCTTTCATTTATTTCATTTTCCTCAACTATTCTTGAATATATATTCAAAGAATTTCTCTTAAAAATTTTATCATTTTTATTTTCAAAAAAACCTTCAAATGAAATATTCCCATTTTCAAAATGTTTATCAATCAAAGAATTTTGTATGTATCCTATAATATTAGACTTATTTAAAAAATCATGCATCTGATTAAGAATTGTTATTATATATTTATTTCTAAATTTATCTTGATCATCAGATATACCACCAGAAGATATTATTATCGGAGTTTTTACCCCTTTTATAAGATTGAAAATATTTTTTATCTTTTCAGTATTTATACTATCACCATTTAAAATATTTGTATCATTTAAACTCTCATCATGATAATTTATTATGAAAAAGTCTAAATCTATTTCTATTTTTTCTGAATTTAAAAATGGTTTAATAGTTTTTTCTTGTTTGAAACATTTATAAAAATTGAAATATAAATTATTATTATCTTTTTTTAAAAAAGAAAAAATTCCATTTTTTTTATATTTTTCATTGAAATTAAAAGTTAAACCTATTTTTTTATCTTTTAAATTTTTAGATTTTATTTTTTTTATATCAGAAATAGTATATATTATATTTTGAAAGATTTTCAATGAGTTCTCATAATTTTCATTTAATAGAATATAAGAATTTTCCATAATATTATAAAATTCTACAAAATCTTTAGTTTCATTTATAACAAAAAATACATATTTCAAAATAAATTTTTTATTTTCAATATTAGAAAACCCTCCATTTTTTAAAAACCATTCTGGCATATTTTTTTCATTTATTAAAGTAATAATTGGATTTATGCCAGACTTATTTAATTTTTTTAAAAAAGCAATAATCTTTTCAAGATATTTTTTGTTGAAAATATCTTTATCTAAAAAAAGATTTTTCCAAGATATCTTAAATTCATAATATTGAACTTTTGTTTCTTCTATCATCTCTATTTCTTTATTAAAATCAAAGTTAAAAAATTCATTATAATTATTAGATGAAATACCCCATATAAACCCTTCTGGGAAAAATTTTTCAGACATATTAATCCCCCTATAATATATAATTAAACTTAGTTTATTATATATAATTTATTTTCTCATTTCAGATATAATTTTTTTCATGGTCTTATAAAACCATATTACCATTATAAAAAAAGATATAAATTCAGAAATAGGAAAAGCATACCATGTACCTTTAAGACCTATTTCTTTTGATAATATATACATAAGAGGCAATAACAGAACTATTTGTCTTAAAAACGAAATGATTAAACTAGGTAATCCTTTTCCAACAGCTTGAAAAGTTGCTGAGCCAACTATTGATAATCCTATTATTGGAAAAGCTATACTTATTATTTTTAATGCATTCACTCCTATTTTTATAAGTTCAGGATCATCATTAAACATTCTTATCAATTCTTCAGGAAAAAACTGTAATAAAAAAAAGCCAATCGTAGTGAATATAAATCCTGTTATAAGGCCTATAAAAATTGCTTTTTTTAATCTCTCAGGGTTTTTATGTCCAAAATTATATCCTATTATTGGTATATAACCCTGATTTAATCCAAATACAGGCATAAAAACAAATGATTGAAGTCTAAAATATATTCCAACAACAGCTATAGCCGTTTGATTAAAAGAAGCTACAATTTTATTAGCCCCAGCAATCATAAAGCTACCCAACAGTTGCATAATCATGGCGGGAAGACCTACTCTGTATACTTCTTTTATTATATCAAAGTCTATATTAAAGTTTTTAAAATCAAATTTTATTTGATTTTTTCCATAAAATAAAACTATTAAAACTAATATTCCAGATATAAACCTTGATATAACTGTAGCCAAAGCAGCACCTTTAACTCCCATTGCTGGAAATATCCATAATCCAAATATTAAAAATGGATCAAGAAATATATTTATAACAGCACCAACTATTAAACTTATCATTGGAATGAAAGTATTTCCTTCTCCTCTTAAAATACTGTTAGCTATTATTGGCAAAAACATAGCTATAGAACCAATCATTATTATTTGAATATAATCTTTTCCCAAATTTATCAATTCTATATTAGAAGTAAATATTTTTATTAATTCATCAGAAAAAAACAATCCTATAAAAAATACAATAATACTATAAAATATTGTTACAAATATTACATTTTCAGCAACATTATCAGCTTTTTTTTCTTTCATCTCACCCAAAAGTCTTGATATAAGAGATGTTGCACCAATTCCAGTACCTACAGCTATAGCTATCAAAATCATCTGTATAGGAAAAGCCAATGAAAGTGCTGATAAAGCTTCTTTTGAAAGTCTACCAATATATATACTATCAACAACATTATATAGAGCTTGAATAGACATACCTATTATAGATGGAATAGATAACTTTATCATGAGGCTAAGTATTGAATCTGTTCCAAGTCTTTTTGATTTGCTTTCCAAATTATCACTCCTATCAATCTTATTTCATTTTAAATTATAACATGTTTTATAATAATAAAAAAAAGACATCTCATTTAAGATGTCTTTTTTTTCTGGTGCCGAAGGCGGGACTTGAACCCGCACGAGGTTTCACCCCCAATGGATTTTGAGTCCATCGCGTCTACCAATTCCGCCACCCCGGCTCACCAGAATTTATTATACTACAAAAAAGTTATATTGTCAATCATTTTAAAAAGTATTTTAAAATATTTTCTGCTAAAATGGCATCATCTCCCCAACTCCAGCCATCATGTAGAATATTTCCAGTTGCTCCCGTACCGTCATCAAATGGAGAAGAATCTCCTATAGCTATAACTTTTCCTTTTCCATATACTGTACTTATCAAATAAGGTTTTTTATTTGTATCAGATATTAATACTTCAATATCTTTTTTTAAAATATTTATTGAAGATCCATTCCATACACCTATGTTTTGTATATTTTCTGTTATTTCATGTTTATAAACATTTTTTAATGGTTCTTCTTCTAAATCGTCTCCCTCAAATAAAAAACCAAAGTTTTCAGTAAATTCATTAAAAACTCTAACTGCATCCCAACCATTACCATTTCTATCTGCTCCACCATGATCAGCTATTATAAATAAATTACCTCCATCTTTTACCCATTCAAGTAATGCTTCAATTTCATCTGCAAAAAAAGGACCATTTGGTTCTGGAATTATAAAAATTCCAAAAAGATCTAATATATCTTTTTTTATATGTATTTTTTCATTTTTTACATTTAAACCCATTTTTTTTGCAAGATCAGCAAAATCTGAATATCCTCCTGTTATTGTCCAATCGGAATTGCCTGCTGTTTGAGAGTGTGATTCATCGAATAAAATATTATGTTTTTTTATATTTTTTTCTGAAATATCTATACTTAAAATATTCGCTTTATTTTCATTCATGTCTTGAACAAATCTTAACATTAATTTAGAATCAACAGGAAGATTTTCATATTCTATTTTAAGTATTTTATTATTTATGAGTTTGTAATTTTTTATATTATTCTTATTATCTCTAATAGTTTTATTTAACTTGAAGTTATCTATTATTTCTTCATTAAATAAAATACTTAATATATTATTATCTATTGAATAAAACTCTATTTCGGGTGGAAATATATCTTCTGTTTTTAAATCTTCAATACTTCTTGGTTGTATTTCTCTTTTTGTTAAATACTGTGCCATTACTCCAGTAACTTCAACATCTATGCCTTCTTTAAAATTCATTGGATCTATCTTAGTATTTTCTCTTATCCAAAGTATTCCTTCACCAGTACCATCATCTATTAGAATCTCCTGTCCCATAGCTTTAATTACTTTTCCTTCTGTATGGGCCAATATTCCTTCATATTTTTCTTCATTTATATCAACTGTTTTTATATTTATAGGTTCAATTTCTTTATAATTTTTTTCAAGAATTTCTATACTATGTTTTTCATTATCTTTATCTAAAACAAGTTCAAGATTCATTTTATGTTTCCATAAATATCCAGTAACTCTTATTAAATCATTTCTTTCTATATCAAACTTGCTAAAATCCATATTTCCAGAATAAACATTCAAACCTGCAGTATCATCTTGAATAAAAAATAAATTTATATCAAATGGTCCAGGTTCAAGAGTAACAACACCTTCAACAGTCACAGGAGTTAAATCTTTAAATGTTCTGGCTTTTTCAATAGTTATAACATTAGAAAAAGCATAAATAAAAATAGTAAAAGTCAAAACCATAAATAAAAAAACTGATTTCTTCATATAATCCCTCCACAAAATTTATATAAATATATTATACATCAAAAAAATTAAACTTAAGATTAATAATGATTTTATTAGAGCAAATATAATATCTTTTTAAAAAAAGAATGATAAAATTATAAAAATAAGATAAATATTACAAAAAATATGAATTGAAAATGGAGGTTATAAATTTATGTCTTTACTCGATGTTATAGGTCCCATAATAATAGGGCCTTCAAGTTCGCACACAGCCGGAGCAGTTAAAATAGGTAAATTTGCACATAACTATATAGGTGGAACTCCAGACTCTGTAAGATTTATTCTTCATGGTTCTTTTGCTGATACATATATAGGCCATGGCACTGATAGAGCTCTATTAGGAGGAATAATGGGTTTTGAAGTTGATGATCATAGAATTAGAAATTCTTATAAAATAGCTCAAGATACAAATATGAAGTATGAGTTTAATTTTGAAGATCTTGGAAACGTTCATCCAAATACTGTAAAAATAATTGCTACTAAAAATGATCATGATTTTGAAGTCATTGCCGCTTCTATTGGTGCATCTGAAATAGTTGTAAATGAACTTGATGGAACTGAAGTTTATTTAAGAGGTAAAGTTCCAACTTTAGCTATAGTTAATAAAGATATTCCCGGTACATTAACAAGAATTATGTCAACAATTTCTAAATACAATATAAATGTTGCAAATGTTACCCTTAAAAGAATTTCAAAAATTATAAAAGAAGCTGTTTGTATACTTGAACTCGATGAAGAACCTACATTATTACTTTTAAAAGAACTTGAATCATTTGAAAATATAATTTCTTGTAAATATATACCCAAAATATAAGGATATTCTTAAAGAATATCCTTATATTTTTATTAAAAAAAAGTAAACAAAGTTATAATTTTCACTATTTTTGTGTTTTAATATTGACAATAAAAAAATTCTATGTTATACTAAGTTATATTTATAACAATCATTTTTATTAAACAAGTTATTTTTTCCACTAACTTTTTTTATAATCCAATTGTTTAAGTCTTAAACAAAGTATTTGTTTTTTTAGTTTAATTATTATACAAATAATTTAATTTCATTAGGAGGATTTATATGAATTTTAAATATAAATGGTGGGGAAAAGGTGATTTAGATGCCAGTTTCGGACTATTTTTTGATGGTTTTTCTAAAATTTTTACTGCAGTTGGTATAATGCTTTTTGTTTTTGGAATGCCTGTATCACTTGTAATAGGAAAGATGCTTCCAGCAATAGGATTAATAAGCTTTTTAGGTAACTTTTGGTATTTTTATGAAGCAAAAGAATTGGCCAAAAAAGAAAAAAGACATGATGTAACTTCACAACCATTTGGAATTGGTGGGCCTATTACTTTAAGCTGGATTTTTTTAATTATGGGACCAGTTTACTGGAAAACAGGAGATTCAAATCTTGCTTTTCAAGTTGGATTAGCAGCTGGTTTTATTGGTGGATTAATAGAAATTTTGGGTGCTTTTATTGGGAATTTTTTAATTGATTTTATTCCAAAAAGTGCTCTATTAGGAAATCTTGCTTCTGGAGCTTTTGTTTGGCTATCTATTTCTGGGATCCTTGTTGTTTTTAATAAACCAGAAATAGCTGTTTTACCACTTTTAATAGTAATTATGAGTTATCTCGGAAATTTCAATTTAAAAATAAAAATTCCTGCTGGTATTTTAGCAATTATTTTAGGAACTTTTATAAGTTGGGCAAACGGTTATATGAATTTTGATAAATTAATAACTTCTTTTAATTATATTGGATTCTATACACCAAATTTTTTTATTAAAGATATTTTTATTGGATTAAAAGAAATAAATTCTTATTTACCAGTAATAATACCTCTTCAAATAGCAAATTTTTTAACTACTCTTCAAGGAGTTGAAAGTGCTAAATTAGCTGGTGATTCTTATCCTCAAAAAAGATCTATGTTAATGGATGGTTTATTCACATTAATTGGAAGTTTAATAGGAAACCCATTTCCAACAACTGTTTATTATGGTCATCCTGGTTGGAAATCTATAGATGCAAGAGCTGGTTATTCTTTAGTTGTAGGAATCACCTATTTATTAATTGGATTTACCGGTATTTCAGGTGTAATGATGAATATAATTCCTTATGAAGTGGTAATGATTCTTTTAATATTTGTAGGTTTAACTGTCACTGTTGATACTTTTGAAAAAATAGATAAAAAATATTTTAGTGTTATTTTAATTTCTTTATTACCAATAGTAGCTGAATTAATTAAAACCTTAGTAAATTCTGCAATAAATTCTACTGGTATTGATATAAATTCTATTCCCGTTGAAAATTTTCAAAATTTTAATCTTCCAATGAATGGATTAAATATTCTAGGTAGTGGAGCATTTTTATCAAGTTTATTAATTGCTTGTTGGCTTGCTTGTTTAATAGATAAAGATCATAAAAAAGCTTTTTTGTTTGGATTAATTTTAAGCTTCTGTTCTTGTATAGGTTTAATTCATAATGATAAAATAGCTTTTTTACCAAAACAAGGCTTATATATATCTATAAGTTATTTAATAATATCATTATTTTCATTTAAAATAATTATCTCAAAATTTAAATGTCCTTTAAAAAAGGAAAAGGAGGAAAAAACAAATGCTTAGCGTAAATGAAAGATCTTTCGAATTAGTAAAAAAACTTTTATCAGATCCAGAAAAATATAAAATAAATATTCATAAGATAAAAGAAGCCACAATTATTGATTGCGGTGTAAATGTTTGTGGTAGTTGGGAATGTGCTAAATTAATGACTGAAATTCTTTATGGTGGATTAAACAAAATAAATTATGAAACTTTTCCATTAGCAATTGATGATGTATATTATAATGCTGTACATGTTTACTCCGATTATGTAGTTTTACAGCAGGCAGGTTGTAATATTTCTGGTTGGGAATTAAAACCTGGTAAATTCGCACCTGTTTTAGCTGGTCCTGGAAGACTTATTTCAAGAAAAGATAATGATTGGTTTAAAAAATATTCTGATTACTCTGATAAATATCATAAAGCTATTTTGACCGCTGAAATGAGTAGAATTCCTTCTGAAAATGAAGTAATAGATCTAATAGAAGCAAGTGGAGTTGAAGCAAAAGATGTTTATATTCTTGTTGCTTCAAGTGGAAGTATTGCATGTTCAGTAGAAGTTTCTGCAAGAATTATAGAACAATCTTTACATAGACTAAAAGAAGAAGGTTTTAATTTAAAAAATATTATTGAAGCGCATGGTTTTTGTGTAATACCGCCTGTAGTAAAAGATGATTTATTAGCAATGGGTAGACTAAATGATTGTTTAATTTATGGTGGACAGTGTACTTTTACTGTTGATTGTGAAGATATAGAAATAAGTTCAATAATAAATAAAATAACTTCTGATAAATGTAAATCATATGGGGCAATGTTTAAGGATATATATGAAGAAAATGGATGTGATTTTTACAAAGTTCCTATGGAAATGTATTCTCCAGCTAAAGTAGTTATTATAAATCAGAAAACAGGTAAAATCTTTAAATCTGGAAAAATAAATGTTGAAATACTTTCTAAATCTTTTAACTTTTTTAAATAATGAGGTGTTTTTATGAAAACTTTGATTTTTTTTGGTTCAGCAAGAAAAAATGGCCATACTAAACAAATGTTAGATGTTTTAACTGATCAATTAGATCATGAATTTGAAATAATAGATGCTTATAACACTCATGTATCTCCTTGTAAAGATTGTAGATTCTGTTGGCATAAAAAAAATTGTGCGATAAAAGATGATATGCAAGAGATCTACAAAAAAATTGAAGAAGCAAACAATATTGTTTTTGCTTCACCAATGTATTTTCATACAGTAACTGGTCCATTAAAAATAATAATCGATAGATTACAAGTTTATTGGGCAAGTCATGTAAGAAAGGATAAACCTGATCATTTTTTAAGAAAAGGTGCAATTATAATGGTTGGAGGCGCTCCAGATTTTGATATTCAATTTGATGCCGGTAATCAAGTTCTTTCTAATGTATTAAAAGATTTAGATTCTAATTTAATAGGCTCAGTTACCCTTTCAAATTCTGATAGAGATTCTATAGAGTCAAAGCCATTTTTAAAAGATGAATTAAAACAATTAGCTCAAAAATTAAATATTGAATAAGAGGTGTTATTAATGCGTTTAAAAGATAAAGTAATAATAATTACAGGAGCAAGCTCTGGTATTGGTGAAGGAATAGCTAAACGTTTCATAGAAGAAGGAGCAAAAATAGTTGGCTGTGGCATAGAAGAAAATTTAAATTTTAAACATGATAATGCCATTTATGTAAAAGCTAATTTAACTAAATTTGAAGAAACCCAAAATGTTGTTAATAAAGCCTTAGAAAAATTTGGTAAAATTAATGGTTTAGTTAATTGTGCTGGTATTACTTTAATTGGAAGTCTTGAAACTAGTTCTGTTGAAGATTTTTCAAAACAATTAGATGTAAATGTAAAAGGTGTTTTCCATATGTGTAAAGCAGCTATTAAAGAATTAAAAAAACAAAAAAATTCTGCAATTGTTAATATTGGTTCTGACCTTGGAGTTAGACCTATACCAGAAAGAATTGGCTATTGTCCAAGTAAAGCCGCAGTAATTATGTTAACAAAATGTATTGCAGCTGAATATGCACCTAATGTAAGAGCTAATTGTTTACTTCCTGGTCTAGTAGAAACACCTATGATCAAATTTAGATTTGAAGAATCAGAAGATCCAGATGCTTTAAGAGCTGAATATGCTAAGATTTATCCTATGAATAGAATGGGAACTCTTGAAGATATGGCCAATACTGCTTTATTTTTAATAAGTGAAGAAAGTTCGTTTATTACAGGTGAAAAAATAGGTGTTTGTGGCGGAAGTTTAATATAAATATTAAAATACTGTCATTTATATAAATGACAGTATTTCCAAAAATAGGAGGTTTTTTATGGCTACTAAACTTGAAAAGATGTTGATGTTAGAAAAGGATATAAAATTAAATAAAATATATGAAAGTAATGATTTAAAAGATTTTTCATTAAAAATAATGAATTGTGAAAAAATAAATAAAGTATATGGCAATTTAACTTTTGAAAAAGCTCATGAAGATAGGCCATATACTTTTACTTCACTTGTAACTTCTATTGATGGTAGAATAGCTTTCTCTGATGCTCCACAAGGGCCTTTAATTTCAAGAAAAAATAATTATGCTGGAAATGGCGGTCTTGCTGATTGGTGGATATTAAATATGTTAAGATCCGTTTGTGATGCTGTAATACTTGGTGCCGGTACTATGAAAGCAGAATCTGATTATACATGTCATGTATTTGATCAAGATCTTGAAAATGCAAGAATTAAAAATAATTTAAATCCAGTACCATGGAATATTATTACTTCTATAGATGGAAAAGATATTCCATTCGATCATAGAATGTTTAAAGAAAGTGAAATTCCTTTAATAATAAGTTCTTCGTCAAAAGCTTTAAATCATATAAAAGAAAATATAAATAATGACTATATAGTTATAGGTCCTTTAAATTCAAAAGAAGATATAAATAATACTTTAATAGAAAAAATGAATAATTCAAAAAATAAAGTAATCATTATAATTACTGGAAAAAATGCTCCAGATTCTCATGTATTATTCTATTTATTAAAAAAATTTGGAATAGATAGATTATTAATTGAAACTCCTTCTTATATGCATTATTTAGTAAGTGAGAAACTTATGGATGAATTATTTTTTAATTATTCTTGTTTGTATATAGGTGGTAAAGCTTTAACAATTGGTCAATATGGAAAAGAATTTACTTCTGAATGTCATCCACATACAAAAATGTTATCAATTCATTCTCATAATGATCACTTTTTTTATTTCAGACATAGGTTAATTTATAATTAATATTAATGGGAGGTTCTAATTTATGAGTACTTTAAAAAGGCCTTTATTTGTAAAGAGTGATATTGATGCAGCTTTTGGAGTTTTTTTTGATGGCTTTACAAAAGTCATTGCTGGAGTTGCTATTATGATTGGAAGTATTGGACTTTCATCTAAAGTTGTTTTTGGAACTATACTTCCTGGACTTGGTTTTGGAGTTCTTCTCCTTCATGTTTTTACATGGTGGCTTGGAAATAAAACATCAAAAAAAACAAATAATACCTCAATAGTCGCTATACCAGCGGGTATTACAGCTGGAAGATTTTTTATTTGGTTATTTGCTATAATGCTTCCAACTTATATTTCAACAAAAGATGCAACTTTAGCTTTAGGTGTTGGTCTAGCTGCCAATATAATTAGCTCATTATTAACAATTGTTTTAAGTTTTTTTGAAAAGGCTATAGTTAATTCTATTCCCTCTGCCGCATTATTTGGTACACTTGCCGGAGGTGGAGTAACTTGGCTTATACTTGCTTCATTAAAAGATATGTTTGTAACTCCTTTAATAGCTTTAGTTTGTTTTTTTGTTTTATTAGTTCTATATACTTCAAATATTAAGACAAAACTTTCACCAGTATTGATATCTATTTTAGTCGGAGTTATTTTAGGGTTTTCTACTAAAAATATAACTATTAAAAATATTACAGATTCATTCTCAAGTTTGAGTTTCAATATTCCTTTTATACAAATAAACTATATTTTAAAAGGGTTTAGTGTAGTTTTACAATTTCTACCAATAATTATAGCTTTTACTGTAACAGAATTTGTAACAGCACTACAGGGAGTTGAACAAGCTAAAGTTGCTGGTGATGTTTATGATGGAAAAAAGACAATTATAGGAGTTTCTATCATGTCTGTAATTTCAGCACTTTTTGGAAACCCATTTTGTTTTTCTGTATGGTGGGGTCATGGTACATGGAAAGATATTAAAGCTTCAACAGGTTATAGTTTAATTGTTGGAATTAGTTATTTTATTTTATGTTCGACAGGTCTCGTAGCAATTGTAACAGCTGTAATTCCAACTGCTGCAGTATTACCTATTTTAATCTTTGTGGGTATGACTTCTCTAGCTGGAGCATTTCAAAATGAAGATAAAAAATATTTTTCTTTAATGTCTATCGCAATTGCGGTTCCAATTATAGAATATATTGGAAATATTGCAGGTGATGCAATGCCTAATTCTTTATTTATACTTGCAAAAGGGGCGCCTTTAATAGCTTTAGCTTGGACAAGTATATTAGTTTTTTGTTCAGAATCTAAATTTAAAAATGCTATAATAACTTGTTTTATATCAGCTGGAGCTGCTTTCATAGGATTAATTCATTCACCTTCATTAAAAATAAATGCAAATCTTGAAATAACTATTGCTTATTTAATAACAGCATTTATACTTTTTATTTTTAATTTTAAAAAAGAAAAAATATAAAAAGGCAGATTAAATCTGCCTTTTTTAAAAATTTAATATAGTTTTATAAAATTGTTCTTTTGTATAAGTTAAAGCTCCTTTTAATGAAGATATTTCTCCAACTTTTGAAACAGCTATATCTTGAAAATTTGTAATTGGAAGAACTATTCTTTTTTCAAGATCTGGTATTAATTCAGGTAATTTTTCAAAAATTATTGAGTTTATAACTATTAATTCAGGATTTAAAATATATATAAGATTCGTGAGACCTATTGATAAATTATCTAAAAAATCATTTAATATTAAAATAGAATCTTTATCCTGTTTTTTAACAAGATTTATAAAATCAGATATAGTTTGAACGTCTTTTTTTAATCTAATTTTTTGAATTATTGCAGAGTTAGAGCAATACATTTCTAAACAACCTCTTTTGCCACATACACATTTTTCTCCATCATGATTTATAACATGATGACCTATTGCATTAGCAAAGCCTAAAAATCCTCTTATTATTTGACCATTAGATATAATCCCTGAAGTTATTACTTCATCTATATTTATAACTATCAAATCTTTTAAGTTTTTATAATATTCATATTCAGCCATCGCAGAAAAATTACCATCATTATCAACAAAAACAGGTATTTTATATTTTTCTTCAAGTAATGCTTTTATATTTATATTTCTCCAACCTAACTTAGGTATTAATCTTATTATTCCATTTAAATCAACAACTCCTCTTACAGATACTCCTATTCCTATTATTCCATACTTCTTTTTAGGCAATTTCTTTATAGTTTCATCTAAAAAATTACATAGATAGTTATATGTATTATAAAAATTTTCATCTATTATATTTAAATATTTTTTTTGAATTATATTATTTCCAATATCTGATATTATAAATTCTATATGTGTTATATTTATATCTATTGAAAATATATATCCTATATCTTCTTTTAACATTAAAATAATCGGTCTTCTACCACCATTTGAATCACCTATTTCCGTTTCTTCTATAAGTTCAAGTTCAATTAATTCTTTAACTATAGTAGAAACTGTAGCTTTATTTAAGCCTGTATTATTAGCTATTTCAGCTCTCGATATTTTTTGTTCTTTATTTATTAAGTTTAAAATTGTTAATCTATTTATAACCCTAATATCCTTTGTTTCCCTTATTTTCATAACAACACCTCTTATAAAAATTATTATATTTACTAAATTATTGTAACATATATATAAATTGTTTTAGTAAATAAATTGTAAAAAAAATCCTGAGATATTATCGTTAATATTCTCAGGATTTTATTTAAGTTCTTTTAAAATAACTATCAATTTTACTAAAGTTTATTTCCATAGTTATAGGTCTACCATGTGGGCAAGTTAAAAGATTATATTTTTTTATATCTTCTAACAACTTATCAGCTCCTAAAAAGTCATCTCCTGTTTTAACAGCTGCTCTACACGACATTGTTGCTATTGTATCATCATAAATATTATCAATTGAATCTATACCTTTTAATCTTATTAAATTAGCCATATCCAAAATTAAAGAATTTATATCTTTAACTTTCATATTTCCAGGAGTAGAATTAATCTTAATTTTATTTTCTTCTAATATTTCTAATCCTATTCCCATTTTATCGAAATAAACTATATTTTCTTTAATTATTTCATAAGTTATATTATCAAATTGGATAATTTCAGGTATTAAAATCATTTTTTTATTTATTCTGCCTTCATTTATAAACTGTTCTTTAAGCTTTTCAAATATAACTCTTTCATGAGCAGCATGAAAATCTATTAAAAAAAGTTTCTCAAGGCTTTCAGCAATAATATATCTTTGATTTGATATACCAATTATTCTTATATTGTAGTTTATATTATTTTCATTTTTAATTTCATAATTTTTATTTTCTGATAATTTATCAAAATTATAAAGTTTTTCTTTTTTTATATCATAATTTATTTTACTATTATAATTATCTATTTTTTTCTTATATTCAAAACTATTATCATTATTTTCTTCTAAATACTCTATATTTTTTTTATTTGGGATATTTTCATTTAAAATATATTCTTTATTGTATGATTTTTCAATTTTTTCATTTGGAGATTTTTCTTCTTTAATATAATAATTATTTATCTCATTTTGATCATTAAAAGATTTTTCAACAAAATTTATTTCAAATTTTGTCTGTTCATTTAAAGAATCTCTTATAGCTCCTTTTATTATATTCATTACTGATGTATTATCAGAAAATTTAACTTCAAGTTTTTGAGGGTGCACATTAACATCGACTTCATCAGGAGATATTTCTACAAACAGAAAACCATAAGGGTGCCTTCCTTTTTCAAGCATATGTGCATATCCTGCTTCAAAAACTGTAAATATTGCTCCGGATTTTATATATCTATTATTTACAAAAAAGTTTTGTCCAGTTCTATTATTTCGAGTATACTTAGGATTTGATATCATTCCTTTTACTTTAATCCATCCATCATCTCTATTAACACTTATAAAACCATCTTTTTTCCATTCAGGATATATTATATTTAATTTATTTTCAAGTTTCATATCTTTTTGTACATTATAGATCATTTTATCATTTCTATAATATGAATATGATATATTTGAAGAAGCTATAAATTTTTCAACTATTTCTGTTACATTTCTACTTTCAGCTGATGATGATTTTAAAAATTTTCTTCTCGCAGGTACATTAAAAAACAGATCATATACTTCAATTATAGTACCAGAATTATTTTTTATTGGAACTTTTTCAATATTAACTTTTTTACCAGCTATAAAATCTATTTTAGTTCCAAGTTTTTCATCTTCCTCTTTAGAAATTATAGTCATTCTTGAAACTTGACATATAGAAGATAATGCCTCTCCTCTAAATCCATATGTATTGAGTGCATATAAATCATTTAATTGATTTAATTTACTTGTAGTATGTGGCTGAACAGCTGCTAATATATTCTCTTCATTCATCCCAAAACCATTATCTTCAACTTTGATATATGTTTTCCCACCATCCTTGATGGATATTTTTATATCATTTGAATCAGAATCAATGGAATTTTCAACTAATTCTTTTACAACAGCATATGTTCCAGTTATCACTTCACCAGCTGCAATTTTCATAATTATATCATCAGATAATCTTTTTATTTTCATAAAATCATTCCTTAATTCTTTGTTTTCTCGCTTCAAACATTATAATTCCGGCACTAACAGATACATTCAAGGACTCAACATCATTACTCATCTGTATAGAAATTATACCATCACAATTTTCTTTTACTTTCTGTCTAATTCCAGAACCTTCATTTCCCATAACTAATGCAAATCCACCAGTCATATCTACTTTATGATATTGAGTACCATTCATATCAGCACCATAAACCCAAATATTTTTTTCTTTTAATTTTTTTATTGTTCTCGATATATTTGTTACTTGAATTATAGGAATTCTAAATATTTGACCAGCTGAAACTTTTATTACTGTTGGCGTAACTCCAGATGAATTATCAGATGGAATTATTATTGCATCCACTCCAGCTGCAGCTGCAGATCTAACCATAGCACCAAAATTATGAGGATCTTGAACTTGATCCAATATTAATATATAGGGATCTTTTATATCATCCAATACATCCATGTACTTGTAATCAAATTCTTTTCCTATATCAGTTATAACTCCTTGATGATTTTCTGAATTAGAAAGCTTTTTTAATAAATTATTATCTACAAAAGAAAAAGATATATTTTTTTCTTTGACTTTTTTTATAAGTTTTTCTACTTCTTTATCTACTTTTTTACTATTGGTAAAATAGACTTGTTTTACTTGATAATCTGTATTTAAAATCTCTTTTAAGACATTTCTACCGTAAACATACATTTATCTATCACCTCAAAAATTTTATCAATTTTATCAAATCTTTCATTTAGAAAAAGAAAGCCAATTACAGCTTCTAAAGCCGTTGACTTTCTATATTCCTCATCATTTCCTCTTTTTTTTGCACCTCTTGAATTATAAGCTCTTTTATATATATCATGTTCTTCTTCAGAAAAAAGTTCTTCTACTAAAGGAACAAATTTAGAATGTGCATGAGCACTCAAAAATTTTTTTGATTTTTCATTAACTTTATTTATTTTTATTCTTCCATCGTTTAAAAGTTTTATTTTATATTTTAAAGCAAATACTGCGTCTCCAATATATGCAAAATTATCTATAGGTATTTCCCTGTTGTCGGCAAGTTTAACATCTAAAAACAATTTTTTCATATCACAATCCTGCATTAGAAATTGATCACTTCCTCATAAACTTTTATTATATTCTCAACATTAACTTTTACGGAATAATTTTTTCTTACGAAATCTATTCCTTTTTTCGAATAATCTTCATATAACTTTTTATCTCTTAATAATTTTAATATTTCATGTATAAAATCATCTTCTACTAACTCATCTATCATTATACCACCAGTTTCAGGTTGAGATAACAAATCATACACGCCCATCTTTCCAAGAGCAACTACAGGAGTTCCAACAGCCATAGACTCTAAAACTACAAGTCCTTGGGTTTCTGTATAAGAAGCAAAAGTAAAAATATCAGCTTGTTTATATGCATCAATAACTTTTTCACGTGGTTGTGCTCCAGCAAAAAATACTTTTTGTTGTAATTTATTTTCGACCACTATTTCTTCAAGATTTTGCCTTTCAACACCATCACCAATGATTAAAAATTTCAAATTAGATTCTTCATAAGTTAATTTTTTGAACATTTTTATTAAAAAATCTATATTTTTTTCTTTTGCAACTCTTCCAACAAATAATAAAACTCTATCATCTTCTTGTATATTGAAATTCTCTCTTATATTCCATTTAATATCACTTTGAAATTTATCTACATCTATTCCAGTAGGTATAACTCTTATATGATCAGATGGTACTCCATAATCAACAAGAACATTTTTAATATTTTCTGTCGGAGCTATAACTTTATTTAATTTTAAACACCAATTTTTTATCATATTTTGTGTTTGTTCTAAAGAAGGTCTTATTATTAAAGGAACATAATGCCTATAAAACTCATACATAGTATGATGAGTTCCAACATGTTTTATATCAAGGTTTGAAGAAATTATTCTTGCCATAATTCCTGTAGAAAAAGGCGCATGAGAATGTAAAACATCTAAATCAAGTTTTTTTATGTTAAATAAATGTTTTGATATAGGTAAAGCTATTCTTTGTTCTTTTTCTTTAAAATATCTAACTGCAGGAAATTCAAATACGTTTTTTTCATTTCTTTTATGTTCGAATTTATACTGAGGAACAAATAAGTATACATTATGTCCCATTTTTTCCATTTCTTCTTTATATATTTTTACGGCTGTAGCCACACCGTTTTTTTGCGGAATATAAGTATCAGAAAACATTCCTATATTCATATAATATCACTTCCCTCTTTTTATGTTATAGAAAAAAGAAAATATACCCCCAATTATTATTTGCAAATAATAAGTTGCAAACCTCCAACCTATTATAGAAATTAATACTCCTTTTGAATTACCAGTTATAGAAGAAAATAATATTTGATAAGCGCCTTCTATACTACCACTAGCACCTGGTGTAGGTATATAATAAACCACCATATTCAAAAGAGTCATACCTCCAAAAACTTTCCAGTAAAAAAATGGAACATGTTCAATTATCGCATATCTACTTAACATATAATATAACGCAAAAGCTTGAATCATTAAAACAATCAAACCTAATATTATGTCTAATATCATAAAAAATATTTTTTCATTCCATAGAAACCCTATTGAATCTTTTAGATCATTAGTCCAATTTTCAAATTTTTTTCCCATTGCATTTATCTTTTTGGCTTTTCTATTTTCAAGAAAACGAATAAGTTTGGCAATCCATTCGCTTTTTAAAAATAATATTAATAACAATATAGAAATAGAAACAGATATTATGAGACCTATATTTATCAATTTATTACTAAAAGCAGAACCCTTCAAAGATGAAACAACTGCTTTATAAGAAAATATAGTAACTCCAAGATTTAAAAACATCATTTCTAAAAATCTTGAAACTGTTATGTTTGTAGCTATTTCTGTTGTAAGACCTTGTTTATGCAAGTGGTATATTTGATAAGGCTGTCCTCCAGCGGCAAGTGGAGTTACAGAAGATAAAACATATCCTACTACATTGTTATAAAAAAGATCTATAAAATGAACTTTAGTTTTAAAAGGTCTTATTACTATTTTATATCTTATACTATCTACTAAATAGCTTAAAGAATATATTATAAATGCTATAAGAATATCAAAATATTTAACTTTTTTTATTTCATCTAATATATTTGTATCAGTCATTTTTCCTATAAAGAAAAACATTAAAATACTTATTAAAAAAGCAAAAATAAATCCAAAATAATTTTTACGTTTTTTGACTTCGGCCATTTTAAATTACTCCTAAATCACATCAAAGATTCATATAAATTTTCCCACTGTTTAATAACATTTTTTTCTGAATATATTTCAGATAATTCTATACTTTTATTTAATGCTGAATTATAAAAATCTTCATTTTCATTTAATTTTTTTAATATATTTGAAAATTCTTCATAACTATTTCCTTTTAAATACTTATCATATAAAATTTCTTTATAAAGTTCTATATCTCTTAATAATAAAGGCATATCACAATTTGAAGCTTCTAATAATGACATTGGAAATAATTCTTGATATGATGGCAAGAAAAAAACATCAGATAAATTTAAATAATCTACTACAGTATTTCTATCAACTATTCCAGTAAATATAACATTTTTTGGAGGATTATCATATATAGCCTTATATTTTTCATATCCTGAAGTTATTTTTCCAAAAGAAAATCCACCAACCCATATAAACAACATATTATTATTGACTTCAGCAGTTTTAACAAAATCATCTATACCCTTTCTTTTTTGAACTTGTCCCGAACCAACTACAACAAATTTACTATCTTCAATATTATATTTCTTTCTCAATTGATTTTTGATTTTCATATTATAAAATAAATCTTTATTAGCAATATTTGGTATGAAAAGAACATTTTCTTTTTTTACTCCTAATTTAATTAATTCTTCTTTATAATAAGAATTAACAACAACACATTTATCGGCAGTTTTATAAAAATTTATCATATATTTATAAAAAATTTTTTTAAATAATTTTGGAATATTTAAAGAATCTTCTATAGAATCTGGAACCATATGAGCTGAAACAACAACTTTTTTATTCTTTCTCTTATATTTCTTCATGAGAAAAAAATTTTTTAAATCTAAAGTATGAATATGACATATATCTTTTATTTCTTCACTATTTATGCTTACTTCTAATATTTTAGATTTTTTTAACATACTTGCTTGATCTTTAAAAGCCGAATCCACTCCTTGTCCTTTGACTTTATCAGATATAGAACTAATATTTAGTCTTATCATATCTTTCCTCCCTCTATAAAATACGCTTAAGTGAATATTTCATGATAATTCATAGAAATTAAAAAAAACAAAAAAATATAAAAGATAATAAATAATGAAAG
>NZ_JASUSU010000053.1:0-19486 GCF_030445905.1 Oceanotoga sp.
TTGTAAAATATTTGATGGATTCTTGTTACACTTTTATTTTACGGGGAGGTTCCTTTTTTTTCAACCTCTTTCTTTTTTTATTTCAGGAATGCTCCTAATTTAATAAATATACTCTTTGGATACTGTCGTCAAACTCTCTGAAAAAAGTAAAAAAGCCTCCGTTTTAAACTTTAAAAACCTACTATCAGAAGATCTATACCAATAATAAGTATTAAATGAAATACCTAAAAAGATATTTACACTGGCCTTAAACTTATCAGTTAAAAAACTTTTACCATGAATATCTAATTCTTCTTCACCCAAATATTCAACATTAAAAATATTAATCTTTAAATCATCTGGATTTATCAAAAAAAATTTAAAATTATCATCATATTCTTTAAAATATTTTATCAAAAAAAAGTCTGGATTTTGAAACCACATAGCATTTTTAGGCAAATTTAAAGATTCTGTTTTAATCAAAACATCTTTTTCAAAGATTTTCAAATCTACATAATCACCTTTTCTAACAGCTACAATTTTTTTTAATTTTAAAGAATCTTCATATATCCATTCCTGCAAAATATCATCAAAATAAATATATTTTTGAGAAATTTCATCAAGTTTTGATTCATATACAACTCTCTCATTCAACTTTTCGATATTCCAAATCATAGTAGATGTTGCACCATCGGTAAAAACGTCGTACTCCAAAACATAAGAAAATATAATGGAAAAAAATAAAAAATTAAATACTATTAAAATTTTTTTCAATTCAATCACTTCCCATTAATAAAAGATTTATTAATAACATAAAAATATAAATAAAATAAAATAACAGAAAAAATAGTTAGAAAAGCAGCAAATAAAAAAAGCATATTATAACCATAATCTTTTATCAAAAAACCACCACTAAAAATTATCAAAGCTGAACCAAGTGTAGAAGAAATAGTTTGAACTGCTGACAAAAAAGTATGATACTTTTGTTTAACACTCTCAAGAGAAAATATAGTAATAGATGTTCTGCTTATATTAGTAAAAGAAACTATTAAAATAAAACTCAAAGATGCTGCATAAACATTCTCATAAATAATTATTGGAATCATAGAAAATATTAAAAGAATAGTAGATAAAACAAAAGTATTCGCAAGTCCAAAATACTTTTTTAAAATAGGTGTACTCAATGCCGCTGGAATAATAATCAATTGTCCAAATCCCAAAATCCATCCTATGCTTGAAGTATCTATAAACAAAATCTTATCCAAATATACATTAATATAATTTCGCATAGAAATTTCGGATGCAATCATAAAAAATAAAACTAATGAACTTATTATCATTATATTAAAAGGTATATTAGAAGTATTTTCATCATTATCTTCATCAATATAAAGATTAATAGAATCATCCATTTTATAAAATAAAAATAAAACAAATAATAATATCAAAGGTGTAATAAACAAAGTAAAACTATAAGGCAATGGACTCTCTTTAATATTTACATCAAAAAAATCAGAAAAAAACTTTGTAATATATCCAGAAAAAACACTTCCAATAAATCCTCCAATAGGTGTTATTGCAGATTTTGAAGAATATACATGTGTACGTTCAAACTCATTAGTATTTTTCATAATGAATGGATTAACATTAACAATATAAAAAGCTATTCCCATACCTCCAATAAAATTATAAAAAAACAATAAAAATGATCTAATCTTATCAGGAAAAAACATAACCGATGGAATGAGACCTATACCTATCAAAGAAAAAAGAATACCTAAAATCATGCTACGCTTTATACCAAGCTTATTACCTAAAATAGCTGAAATAGGTGTAAACATCAAAATTATAATAAGTCCAACACCACTAAAAACACCTATAAAAGCTTCATCAAAACCCATTCTAATGATATAAATATTTTGAAGTACATTTGTAATACCACCTATCAATGAAAACCCAACTAAAAATTCTATCATCAAAAGTAATTTCATATTCTTATTTATATTTTTAAAAGCTTTAAAATAATCTTTCATGAAACACCTCCAAATATAAATCACAAGTTTCAAATATTTAAAACATATTAACAAAAAATTAAATCTTAACCAAAAATGAAACATAAAATAACTTGAATAATATAAATAAATTTGCTATACTTTAAGTGGAATTTTGTAATCTAAAGATTAACAAAACAAACATTATGTATATTTACACTAATTTATTAATCATGTTACCTGTTTAACAATTTGGTAACGTGATTAATGGTATATTAGAGTGCAACAATAATAGAAACGAGTAGCAAGTAACAATAGTAAGCCCCTCAAATATTTATGTTATGTGGAAGATAATATCTTCCACCTTTTTTTATCATTTTTTTAAAAAATCACTTGTTCAACAAAAAAAGAACATTTTTATAGAATTTAATGTTATAATAAAGTATATATAAACTAAATAGAAAGGTGATTTAAATGAGGGGAAAAACCATAATTATTATCATTATATTAATAATTCTTATGATCTTAAGCTTTATTGGTGGATTAATGCTAAAAAAGAATAACTTTGAATTCATTCCAAATATTCAAATATCTGGAGATGTTCAAAATCCTGTAGATCAAAATATCTTAAAAAGTTTAAATATACAAAACATCGAAATAGATAAAAAAGATTATAAATCAATACTTTTAAATGAATTGATAGAAATTGCCAAACCACTCGAAAATGAATATGATGTATATTTTTACTCTGCTTCATCTGATAAAGTGATAAAAATATCTGATAAATACTTAAAAGAATCTTTAATCGTATTCGATAAAGACAATGGACTAACATTGATAAATGTAAATCATTCTCAAAAAACAAATATAAACAACTTAAATAAAATAATAATAAAATCTGCAAAAAATGAATTCAATGAAATAGGTTTAAATATAATAGAACCCGAAAATAATATATTAAAATTAACTCCGGCAAATGCTCTATTAGATTATTCCTATGATCAAAAATTTGAAATTGAAAATATTGAAAACATAGAAAATAACAGTTCTTATAAGAGTACAATATATGAAAAAAAAGATATCTTAAATACTGAAAAAATTCCAAATATAAAAGGAAATAGAACCTTAATAATATCATCAGATGGTGAATCTGTATATTATAAAGATGGATTCATTGAAATAAATCAAAATTCATTTGATTATATATCAAACAATGGTCAATTAATACTAAAAAATATAAAAGGAATAATATTAAATTCTCCAGTATACTCAGTAAAAGATGCCTATACAGATAGCGTGCATTATATCAAACAAGATAAAAATGTTCTAATAATAATTATAAGCGGGCTTGGATACCATGATTATTTAAAAGCAATAAATGATGGATATGCACCGTTTCTCGCTGAAAAAAATGTTGCCAGTAGAGCCCTAACTGTTTTTAAACCCGAAGAAAATACAGGAATGGCTGCAATAATAACGGGAAAATCACCGAATGAAAACAAAATATATGATAATTCATACAAAAAAATCTATACTCCAGATATATTTGAATACTTATCAAAATTTGGTATGACATCTGCTTATATAGAAGGCAATAATAAAATTTTAGATACAAGTATAGAACCAATAATAACAAAAGATTTAAACCAAAACCTTCAATACGATGATGAAACATTTCAAAAAACTATAGAAAATCTCGATAAAAACTTTATAATAAGTCATTTTCATTCCATAGAAGAAGAATCAAAAAAATCGGATACATCTTATGAAAGTATAATGAATCAAATGAAAATAATAGATGATTACATAAAACAAATATATGAACAGTTCGATGGTAAAATAATAATAACTTCAGATTATGGTATTTATAATGGCGAAAATGGTCCTAAATTTGGGCAGATGAGATATGAAAATATGTTTGTTCCATATTTAATACTTGAATAATTTAAATTCCAACACTCTGATTTCCAAAATGGAAATTAGAGTTTATTTTTTAAATCATCAATCTTTTCAACATATGAATCTATATCAAATTTTCTTTTAAGACCATTATCATTCATATATCTTATCTTTCCAAAAACATTTCTTTCTTTCCAAGCTCTATCATGTTTACCAAAACACCAAGCTATTCCAGTATAACTATTTGGATCTCTACCATCTATTTGATATTTATCATTCAAATAAATAGCTATATTAAAAGCATCTTCAACATTAGAAGTCCATTCTAAAATCTTTTTTCCCCAATACATTCTCATATATCCATGCATTTTTCCAGTTATTTTCATTTCATTTTGAGCTGAATTCCAATATACATCATGAGTTTCAGCTTTTTCAAACTCTTCCAGAGAATAAACATATTCTCTGATATCTGATTCATGTTCTCTCAAAGTTTTAATAGCCCAATCATTAATACCTTTTACACTATCATAAAAAGGATTATAAAAAATATAATTTATCGCAAGTTCACGCCTTACTAAAAGTTCTTCTAAAAATGGCTCGCAAATATCTCCCAACTTAAAAGCTTCAAAAGCTATTTCTATTGGAGAAATATTTCCAAAATGAAGATATGGACTCAAATTTGATTGATAATCAAAAACAGGATCATTCCTTTTTTCATCATATTTTAAAATCTTATTATTCAAAAATTCTATCAAATACACTTTGGCTTTTTCATAACCACCTTCAAAAAAACTACCTTTAACAGATAGATCTAAACTCAATGAATTCAAAATATCTTCAATACTATTAAAATCATCAAAATGCTTTTTTTTAACATCGATATCAAAACTACTTCCCCTATAAATAGATATTTTATGATCTCTTATATAATCATTTCTTAGTTTTAAATATTTTCTTCTCAATGTTGCGGCAGAATACTCCTCTTTATTAGAAACAGTTTCAATTGGAATCAAAACATTATCCTCAACTTGTACCAAAGGAATATTAATTCTTTCAGATAAAAAAGATCTCCATTCTCTTTGAATTTTCAAATAGCCTCTATCAGTAATTACACCTAAAGCTCTATTAGAAATGGCAATAAAATCATCAAAACCATTCAAAATATAAAAACTTATATTCATATCTTTCAACTTTTTTTCAACCTCTAAAAGTCCTTCAATCAAAAACTTAAAATGTCTAAAATTTGCTTTTGGATATTTCTCATCCAAAATAAAAACAACTATCAAGGGAACATTCTTTTGATTTGATAAATCTATAGAATAATTGAGTGCAAGATTATATTCAACCCTAACAGATGCTTGCATCCAGTAAATTAAATATTCTCCAGATAAATTTTTTAAACTATTCAAATTTTTTAATCTATCTTTTTCAATCATAAATTTCTACCCTTTCCAGAATCACTTATGATATAAAGTTCTTTTGGATAAGGTTCAAAAAAAGTTTGATTCGAAAGATACTCTTCATTATATTTAATAATCCATGATTTCAAAATATGATTTGGAACTGACAAAGGTACTCTTTTATCCTTATATGATTTCAATGTATCTAAAAAAAATTGTTTTTCATCTGAAGATATTTTATCTTTAAAATATCCCGTCACATGCATCAAAACATTTAAAGCCGTATTTGGATTTGGTATATTTTCAAAAACATTCAGAAAATGTTTTTCATAATCAAAAAAAACATCTTCAATACTTTTTTTATCTTTATTGGCAACTATTTTACCCAAAATTCTCAATTCTTTTTCATTATAAGAAAGAATCAAAAATTTATTCTTTGAATGAAATTCCACAAGATTTTTCATATTCATATTTTTCTTAACTTCTCTAAAAGAAGCTATAGAAAAAATCGCAGTAAAAAAATGATTCCTAATTCTAAAATTATTAAGTCTTCCTTCATCTTCAATGGGTTTGGGACAAAAAAAATCATAAATTTTTTTACCAAAAAATCCTTTTCCTTTACTGGAAATTGGTGCTCCTTTTTCGGTATTTCTATACACTTTAACCTGATTTAATCCACAAGAAGGCGATCTACTCTTTAAAATAAATCCATCTACCTCTTCAAGATTATTTATAAAATCTTCAGAAAATTTATTCATTTCAAAAGTAAAATCTTTATCTGTTTTTATTTGTTTCAACTTAAAAGTGGATAACCCATCATCACTAACAACTCTAACGGCATCTCTTGGAATACTCAAACCTATTTCTACTTCTGGACATACAGGTATAAATTCTACATGATCTTTAAGCATCTTAACAACTTCACTTGATATAGATTGTCCATTATATCTACACTCAGCAAACTCTATACACTTAGATAAAACTACCTTTGGTTTAACAAAATTCATAAATAAACCTCCTAAAAACTATACTATTCTACCTTTTTGGAAACCAAGGAAAAAAAATCGATGTTTTACTTGCATATTCTTGAAAATCTGGATTATCCTTATACTTCTTCTCAAGCAAAGGAACACCAGAAACAAATAAAAGAAGATAAGTTATAACAACGGGAGTAATCAAAGTAAAAAAATCTTTAGATGATTCTATAGAAATCAAAAAAATTCCCCACCATTGTACAGATTCCCCAAAATAATTTGGATGTCTCGTATACTTCCATAAACCTATTTTCATAACTTCACCTGGTTTTTTATTTCTAACAAATTTCTTTAATTGCATATCACCAATACTTTCAAATAAAAAACCAAAAATCCATAAAATCAATCCAATAAAAGCTAAAACACCAAAATCAGATGCAGAAGAATAATTTACCGATATTATCGCATAAGATATTAAAAGCATCAAAAAACCTTGAAGCATAAAAACTTGAAAAAATGCTTTGGTTGGAATATTCGTTTTCCAGCCCTTCTTCATATTTACATACCTATAATCTTCAGGTTTACCAGCATTTCTAACATATAAATAAACACCAAGTCTCATACCCCATATAGTTATCAATATAGTTGTAAGTAATGAATGAATACCAAAATTACTCTCCAATAAAAAAGTAATCCATGCTATCAAAACAAAACCTGGTCCCCAACCTATATCAACTATAGAATACTTATCTTTAGATTTAGCTATAAAAAATATAATAACCATATATAAAAAAACTCCCAAAATCGCTGTAAGATAATAATTCAAAAAACTCATAAAATCTCCTCCTCTAATTTAAAACAGCTCCTATACTAACAGCACCTCTTCCAGAATTCATTCCAACAATGGCAGAAATATCCATAATATATTCTGGTTTAATACCAATTCTTTTTTCAACAAGATCTGCCATCTTCAAAGCACCTTTCATATTATGAGCATGAACTACACAATAAGAATTCAAATCAGTCCCGCTATTACTAAAATTATCCAACATATCAACGATCTTCTTAAAATTTGCTCTTTCACTAAACGCTTTCCCATAAAGCTTTGAGTTTCCTTCCTTATCAACAGAAACTATAGGCTTTAAATTCAATAATTTAGCCATAAAACCTTTCAAAGGAGAAACACGTCCTCCTTTTACCATATACTTTAAAGTTTTAACCGAAACAAGATTAATAGTTTTATTTCTCAAACTTTCTATAAGATTTACAACTTCATCATGCTCCATACCTTTTTCAATAGCTCTCACAGCTCTTAAAACAAGCATTCCTAAACTCGCAGATAAATGTTTTGAATTTATAACAGTGATTTTTTTATTTTTTATCTTTTCTGAAGCTTTAAAACTGTTATACCATGTACCACTAAATTCTTTAGTCAAATGAATTGCAATAATAGAATCATAATGACTTGACAAAAAAGAATAAAGATTTTGAAAAGATTTAACAGTTGGTTGTGAAGATTTAGGAAAGGTTTCTTCACTATCAACCAAATCATAAAACTGATCCGGTTTAATAGTAACCTTATCCAAGAAATGTGACTTACCAAAATACAAAGACAGTGGCAAAATATGTATATTATATTTATCAATAATATCTTGAGGAAGATCGCATGTAGAATCTGTAACTACAGCTATACGTCTCTTTTTTTTATCAAGATTATTTATTTTATATTGAAGTTTCATATCATCAACTTTTTCCTCGATTATGTCTCCATATTTCTTTAAAGTATAAAAAAGTTTAGAAGGGTCATTCGTATGAATATGAATTCTACATTTATCATTTCCAGAAACAACTACTAAAGAATCACCGTAACTCTTAATAGATTCTTTAATAGCTACAGCATCTATACCCTCATCATTCTGCAAAAGTGCTTCCGTACAATATCTAAATTTTATATCATCTATATTTCCAACAAAATGATTTTCTTCTATACTATTATAAAAAACAGAAGAATCTGAATTATCAGAATAATATTCACTATTAAAAAGATTTTCTTTAAAAGCTTTTGTAATTCCTTCAACAAAAGTAACAAAACCTTTTGCTCCAGCATCAACTACTCCTGAATCTTTTAAAATTTGAAGTTTTTCTGGAGTTTTTTCAAGAGATTTTTTAGCTTCATCAAGAGAATAAATAAATAAATCAGTAAAATTCAAAATATTATTCCTCAAACTATGCATTGAATGAACCCAATCACTTATTACTGTGAGCATAGTTCCTTCCACAGGTTCATTAACAGCCGAATATGAATACTCAACAGCATGATTTAAACTCATTATAAAATCATCTATATTGAGTTTTTCTTTATCACCTATACCTATACTCAAACCATTTATAAACTGAGCAAAAATTGCACCTGAATTTCCTCTTGCACCTAAAAGAGCTGAATCAGCTATAGATCTCAAAGTTTCAGAAACAGATACAGATTTAATACTTTTCTCTATTATTGAATGCATAGTAGAGGCAAGATTAGTACCAGTATCTCCGTCAGCAACTGGAAAAACATTTATATCATTCAAATTTTGTTGACTCTTAATAACTTCTTTACCACCAGAAAAAAATGCATAATATATTTTTTCACCATCTATAATTTCAAGCTTCATTTTAATTCCTCCTCATAAAAAGTTAAAAAGAATAACAAAAAGCCAGGGTACATATCAAATGCACCTGGCCCCAAAATAATTATACACTATATTAACATAAAAGTCAAATAATAAAATAAAACATTTTATTTGTTTACCTTAAAACAAAAAGATTTGAAATAAAAAAAACTTAAGGTATAATTAGAAATATAAAGTAAAAGGGGGAACTTTTATGGACTTTTTGACAATCTTTTCAACAAATTCACATATAATTGTATCCATGATATTTGCCACTATATCAGGTGCTCTAATAGGATACACAAGAGAAAAGATGAACAGACCAGCAGGAATAAGAACTCATGCAATATTATCACTGGGAGCATCTATACTAACCTATATGTCAATGAATACTTTCTATATAGAAGGTACAGGCGATCCAGGACGTGTTACGGCACAAATAGTATCTGGAATAGGTTTTCTTGGTGCAGGAACAATATTAAAATATCAAAACAAAGTAAAAGGATTGACAACCGCAGCTACACTTTGGATATCTGCAGCAATTGGAATATCCTTTGGAGCAGAAGAATATTTCATAGGATGGTTTTCAACTGGATTAACTTTTATAGTTGCCATATCCAACTCAGTTATAAAAAAGAGAAAAAGGGACACTTTAACTATTCAAGTAGATTTAAAAAGCAAAAAATATATAAACAGTGTTGTAGAAGTTCTGTTAAAATATCATGTTAAGTTAAAAGAACTCGATTATGAAGAAAGTAATGATAAAGTATTTTATTTAACCTTAACAAATGTAATAGAAGACAAAATTCCTTATGTAAAAAAAGACTTAATACTACTTGAAGGCATTGAAAACGTGATAATTCATACAGATGATGATGATTAATATTGACTAAATCATAAAAAATATTCTATAATTAATTAGTATGACTAACTATAAAGGGGGATATTTTAATGTCTAATTGGAAATTAGATTTTTTTTATGAATCTGCGAAGGATGAAAACATAAAAAAAGATCTCGATCAAACGGTAAAAAACGTTATAAAAGTAAAAAATGAATACTATCAAAAACTATCAAATCCAGAATTAACACCTGAAGAACTCAAAAAATTCTTTGAAGAACATGATAAAGCCTTAGAAAAAGGGTTACTCGCAATACAATTTGCTCACTTAAACTACTCAAGATCTACAATAAATGAAGACGCACAAAAATTATTTTCATTGGCTATGGATTATGAAACAAAAATTGATATGGAATTATCTTTTTGGAAACCTGTTTTATTAAAACAATCGGAAGAAAAACTAAAAGAACTCATGAATTCAGAAGAATTAAAAGACTATAAACATGTAATAGTAAAACTAATACAATCAAAAGAACATATACTAAGCGAAGAAGCTGAAAGAGTTATATCTGCACTCGATAATTCATCAAGAAGTGCTTTTGGAGAATTATATGGAAGACTAACAAACTCATATGAATTTCAAGTGACGATAGATGGCCAAATAAAAGAAATGACAGGCCCACAAGTTAGATCTTTAAGAATGAACCCAGATAAAGAAATAAGAAAAAATGCTATGAATGAATTCTTTAACAGATATGAAAAAGACAAAATAATAATAGAAAATATTTATTCATCTATTGCAAAACATTATGACACAGAATCTAAATTGAGAAACTTTAAAGAACCTATATCGATGAGAAATCTTGCAAATGAAGTAGATGATGAAATAATAAAAACAGTAATAGATGTAACAACCAAAAGAACACCTATGGTACACAAATATTATAAATGGAAAGGCGAAAAACTTGGAATAGATATGACTTTAGCTGATATATATGCTCCTATGTCAAAAGTAAACAAAGAATATACCTTTGAAGAATCAAAAAAAATAGTTCTCGAATCCTATTATGAATTTGATGAAGAAGTTGGAAAAATAGTAGAATCATTCTTTGATGAGGGCAGAATAGATTCAGAAATAAAAAAAGGTAAAAGAGGTGGTGCTTTCTGTTCATATATCATTCCTAATTACAAACCTTTTGTACTGATGAACTTTACTGGGAATATGAGAGATGTTATGACACTTGCACATGAACTTGGACATGGAGTACATGGAACATTATCTTCAGATCAAAACATGTGGAACTATCATACACCATTAACTATGGCTGAAGTAGCTTCTGTATTTGGAGAAATGCTCGTCATGGACAAAGTATTACCAAATTTATCCGAAGATGATAAACAAGCCTTTATAGCCTCAAAAATAGAAGATATGTTTGCAACTATGTTTAGACAAAATATGTTTGCAAGATTCGAAATTCAATCCCATAAAATGATCCAAGAAAACGGTGGAGCAAACTGGGAAGAACTTTCAGAACTATATAAAAATGAATTAGAAATAATGTTTGGAGACTCAGTTAAAATGACAGAAGAATATAAATATGAATGGGCAAGCATACCTCATATATTCAATGTTCCATTCTATGTTTATGCATACAACTTTGCAAATTTAATGGTAATAGCCTTATATGAAAAATACAAACAAGAAGGAAAATCATTCGTTCCAAAATACAAAGAATTATTGAGAAGCGGAGGAAAAGACTCTCCAGAAAAATTACTCGAAAAACTCGGAATAAACTTAAAAGAAAGATCTTTCTGGGAAAAAGGTTTTGACTTTGTAGAAAGAGAATTGATAAATAAATTAAAATAATAAAATTTTCAAACCTTTACAAAAAAACAAAAAGATACCTCCAAAAAAATTGGAGGTATCTTTATTTTTAAAAATTATATAAACTTTTTAATATTAGAAACAACTTCATTGACTTTAGATGGATCTTTCCCACCAGCTTGAGCGAAATCAGGTCTTCCACCACCGCCACCACCTAAAAACTTAGCAATATTCCTTGCCATATTTCCAGCATGAAAAACATCAATGGCATCCTTAGAAACCTTCACAACAAAATTAACTTTATCTGACTTATTAAAAAGTATAACAGCACCACTTTTTACTTTAGAAAGCAAAGTATCACTTGTATTTCTTAAAACATCCGAATCAACATCCTCTAAAACTCCTATTATCAATGGCTTACCATCTATATCAACCGCTGAATTCATAAAAGAGTCGAGATTAGATGTTGCAAGTTTTGATTCAAGTTTCTTTATAATTTTATCCTTATTTTTAGAATCTTCTAAAATAGAAACAATCTTATCATAAACACTATCAACTGTTCCATCTACAATATTATTTATACTCTTCAAAATAGTTTCATAATTATTAAAAGCTTCAAGAGTTTTAATACCTGTAATAGCCTCAATTCTCCTAATACCTGCTGAAACAGAAGATTCAGAAACAATCTTAAAAAGTCCTATTTCACCGGTATTTGAAACATGAGTACCTCCACAAAGTTCTGAAGAAAAATCTCCCATTTTAACTATTCTTACCTCATCACCATATTTTTCTTCAAATAAAGCTATAACATTCATATTTTTTGCCTCTTCAAGGCTTTTAACATCTGTTATAACAGGCATAGCTTTTAGAATTTGATCATTCACTATTCTTTCTATTTCAGAAATTTGAACATCTGTTAATCCTTCATAATGAGTAAAATCAAATCTAAGCCTATCAGGTCCGACATAAGAACCAGCTTGTTTAATATGATCTCCAATAACCTGTCTCAATGCTGAATGCAAAAGATGAGTTGCAGAATGATTTCTCTTAACATCATTTCTAAAATTTTCATCAACTAAAAGTTCCACATCATCATTCTTATCAACATTTCCTTTAACAACTCTAATTCTATGGGCAATTACTTCATTATAAACAACCTTAACAGATAAAACTTCAGCTTCAAAAGAATCATTTCTAATAATACCTCTATCAGAAATCTGACCACCTTTTTCAGCATAGAAAGGTGTATTTGAACAAATCAAATCAACCTCATTACCTTCAAAAGCAGAATCTATAAAACTGTTGCCATCTATCAAATACAATACTTTTGAAGAAGAACTTAATTTATCATAACCTTCAAAATTTGTTCTTAATAATTCTTCACCAACTATCTTATAAGCTTCATTCTTAGAATCATATTCTTTAGATCCAGCTGCAGATCTTGCTCTTTCTTTCTGTTCATTCATAAACATATCAAATCCATCTTCATCAATACTCAAAGAATTATCCTCTGCTATTTCTCTTGTTATATCAACAGGAAATCCATAAGTATCATAAAGTTCAAAAACAATATCTCCAGAAATAATATCAGTTTTTATATCTTTTATAATATTATTTAATTTTTCTATACCCTTATCAAGAGTCTCTAAAAATCTAGTTTCTTCAGCATCAATTATCTTATCGATAAAATCCTTTTTATCCTTTATTTCAGGATAAAAACTTCCCATATCCAAAATAACCTGATCAACTATATCATTAAAAAATTTATCCTTCATTCCCAATAAATTTCCATGTCTTATAGCCCTTCTTATAATTCTTCTAAGAACATACCCTCTACCTTCATTAGAAGGTAAAATTCCTTCTGAAATAATAAAAGCTGCTGCTCTTGCATGATCAGCAATAACTTTTATGGAAACATCCTTTTTATCATCTTGACCATAATTAACCTTCAAAACTTTTTCTATCTTTTTAATTATATTTGAAAAAACATCTGTATCAAAATTAGAATAAACATTCTGTATAGCTGCAGTAATTCTTTCAAGTCCAGCTCCAGTATCTATATTTTTTCTTTGCAATGGTGAAAAAGTTCCATTTTCATCTGCATAGAACTCTGTGAAAACTATATTCCAAATTTCTACAAATCTTCCACATTCACAAGCTGGTGAACAATTTGAAGAATCCGGACAATTATTTGTATATCCTGTATCAAAATAAATTTCACTCGATGGTCCACATGGACCAGTAGGTCCAACAGGTCCCCACCAATTTTCACTTTTATCAAATTTCATAATTCTATCTTCAGGAACACCTACAATATCTTTCCATATTTTAAAAGCTTCATCATCTTCTAAATAAACAGAAGGCCATAATTTATCCTCTGGCATATGCAAAACATCCGTTAAAAATTCCCATGCCCATACAATAGCTTCTTCTTTAAAATAATCTCCAAAAGAAAAATTTCCAAGCATTTCAAAAAAAGTCTGATGTCTTGCTGTTCTACCAACATTATCTATATCATTAGTTCTTATACATTTTTGACATGTTGTAATCCTTGTATAAGTAGGTTCCATCTTACCCCAAAAAATTGGTTTAAAAGGTACCATACCAGCAACAGTAAACATAAGTTGTGGATCATTAGGAACTAATGGAGAACTGGCAAGTCTTTTATGACTCTTACTTTCAAAAAAAGATAAAAATTTTTCTCTTATATCCTTATAGCTCATCCATTCCATAAAAATTCCTCCCAATTAAAAATCAATAAAAATAGAAGGCCTTCCTTCGACTTCAGTATTGATCTCCTTATCTACTTTTTTAAAATATTTTATATCTGGTTCATCTAGATCATATACGACATACAATCTTTTATTATATTCTTTTAATACGATATTAGAGTCTATCTTTGGATTCAACAATTCTTCAGTTTTTAAATCATCTATAGTTAAACTCTTATCTTTTCCTTCGATTAAAACATACTGAATTGTAGCACTCTGAACTTGCCTCATCTCCGTTAAAATCTTTGTAGCATTTGCTTGCTTAATAACACCACCAACAACTGGAACAGCAATAGAACCTATAATTGCTATTATTCCAAGAACTATCAAAACTTCTAAAATAGTAAAACCTTCCCTACCCTTCATAAACAATTTCATAACCCCCTTATGAAACTATTTAAATCCAGAATATTCTCAATAAAAAATACCACATTGGAGTAACCATTAAAAGGCCATCTATTCTATCCAACAATCCACCATGTCCTGGAAGAATATCGCTTGAATCTTTTACATTATAATGCCTTTTAAAAATTGATTCAGTTAAATCTCCAACAGTATCAAAAACGCCAACCATTATGGCAAAAAATATCATATAAAATGGATTTATTATATTCTTAAAATTAAGATAATTTCTAATCATTTCAAACAAAAAAATATAGACATAAGTACCAAAAATTCCACCTATAAAACCTTCCCAACTTTTTTTAGGTGAAAATGTTGGTGATATCTTATGCTTTCCAAAGTTCAAGCCAAAAAAATAAGCCGCAGCATCATACATCCAAACAGAAGTCAATGCTAAAATAGCCATACTTGAACCATAATTTATATGAAGCATAAAAAAATTTGAAAGAAAAAAAGAAATATATAAAAGACTAATTGCTCCAGCACTTATAAGTTTTTTAGCCATTCTTATATCTTTTATATTCAATAAAACACTAAAACTCAAAACAAAAAATGCAAGAAAAAATATAGTTTCTGCCTCAAAAGGTAATATACCCTGATACTCTGCTTCAATTGCAAAACCATATATCAAAGATGCAGTTCCAACTAATAAAGTCATAAAAAGCTTAAAAACATTTTTATCTTTAAGCTCTTGAGAAGCCATCTCTATAAACTCAAAAGAAGCCATCATAACTATAGTAGTAACCAACCCTATTAAGGTAGGATAAAGCAAAAAAGATAAAACCACTACTGGCCCTATAATAAAGCCTGATAGAGATCTGATAAAAATATCTTTTTTATTCACACCCATTTTCATCACTCCTGTTTATACCGCCAAACCTTCTAACTCTTTTATTATAAACTTTTAAAGCTTTAATATACTCTTCATAATCAAAATCTGGCCATAAAACATCAGTAAAATAAAATTCAGAATATGCTGATTGCCATAATAAAAAATTACTCAAACGCTCTTCACCAGAAGTTCTAATTATAAAATCAGGATCTGGAACATCATTCAAATACAAATTAGATAATATATCCTCTTCTGTAATAAAAGATTTCCCCTGTGATATAAGTTTATTAACACTATCAACGATCTCCTGTCTTCCACCATAATTCAAAGCCATTATTAAATCTATTTTATCATTATTTAAACTCTTATTTTCTATTCTCGAACAAGCATTTTGAACTTCTAAAGGCAATTTATCTATCCTACCAGAAAACCTCATTCTAACGCCTTTAGATATAATTTTCAACATTCTCGTTTCAAGATATTTAACAAACAACTTAAACAAAAAATTAACCTCAGACTCCGGCCTCTTCCAATTCTCAGTAGAAAATGAATATAGGGTGAGATACCTCACCCCTAAATCTGCAGACCATTCTATTACATTTTCAGCAACTTGAGCACCAACTTCATGCCCAAAATTTCTTTTCTTTCCTTTTTTTTGAGCCCATCTTCCATTACCATCCATAATAATTCCAATATGATTTGGTATTTTCAAATCTTCTATAATCAAGATTCCATGATCTCCTTTTCTTTTTTAGCAAAAATTTCATCAACTTTCTTTTCATGATCCTTCAAAATATTTTGAATTTCATCTTCAACCTTTTTTGCATCATCCTCAGGAAGATCTCCATTATCTTTATCTTCTTTCACAAGTTTAAGTTCATCTCTTCTAATATTTCTCAAAGATACTTTAGTATCTTCAAGCATATCTTTCGCAATCTTAACCCATTTCTTTCTATCCTCAACAGTTGGAGCAGGAAAATTAACTCTAACTACAACACCATCATTAATAGCATGAAGACCAAGATTAGAAGAATTTATAGTTTTCTCAATCTTTTCAAGTAAAGATTTATCCCAAGGTGTTATAGAAACAGATCTATCTTCACCAACTGTAACAGTTGAAGTCTGACTTACAGGAGTTGGAGCCCCATAATAATCAACCATCATATCTGCAAATAAAGATGCAGAAGGTCTTCCTGTTCTCAATTTTTTTAATTCATCTCTTAAATGATTTACACTCTTTTCCATTTTATCGGTAACTGATTTGGAATAAGCATTTTTAGCCATCAATTCCACCTCCAATTAGTATTAAAATATTCATTATATTATATCATATTTGACAATAATATAAAATACTCTTTCACAATACTACAAACATAAAAATCAGAAAAAAGTTATAAAAAACACTTTTAAAAACAAAATTAATAATAATTAACTCTAAATAAAAAAATTCAAATTTTAAAAAATAGAAAAATTAATGTAAAATAAAATGAGAAATGATTCATATATCAAGAGGTGAAAAATATGAAAATGGGCAAAAAAATAATAATATCAAATATGATATTATTCATAAGTGGATTCATAATATTTTTTATTATCATGCAGAACCAATTAAAAACGGAGATAGAAAGATATAATATACAAATACTAAAAAATAGCACAGATTTAAAATATGAATATTTCATGGATTTTTTTGAAAATCTTGAGCAAGATCTAATACTACTATCTAAAAGACAAGAAATATATAAAACCTTAAACATGATGAACTATAATTATCAAAACAACAAAATACGCTATAAAGAAGATTTTCAAAAAAATTTAAAAAATATATACATCGAAAAAAATCCTTTTAAAGAAAAAGAAAAAATGAAAAGTTCATTCGATATAGATGAAATACTTCCAATAGAAACCATACAAATGATAGCTGAATATGATACTTTACATGAACAAATACAAAAAATACTATATGAAATAATAATTCAAAAAAAATATGATGATATAAAATTCATATCTTTAGATAAAGATATAATATACACAACAAAAAAAGATTCTGATTTTGCAAAATCCATAAAAAATGAAAATGGTCCATTAAATGATTTAATCAAAGAAATATCAGAAGATGAAAACAATAATATCCATATAACAGACTTTTATGAATACAATGATAAAATAGTCAGTTTCATTGGAATAAAATTAACCGATGAATACTCAAGTTCATTGGGTTATCTAATAATACAAATAAACAATAAATTAATAGATGAAATAATGAATTCCAAACAATCAAACACAGAAACCTATATAGTTGGTAAAGACAATCTTATGAGAAATCAATCAATATATACAAATAAACCAACAACATTAAATCAAAAAATACAAACTGAACAAGTAAAAAATGCTTTAAACAATCAACAAGGAAATATGATATCAAAAAACTATTTAAATCAAAAAGTAATAAGCACGTATAAACCATTCAATTATAAAGAAATAAACTGGGCAATAATAGGCGAAACTTCTTATCAAATACTTGATCAACAAATACAGAAACTTATAAAACAATTCATACCAATATTGATAATCATAATAATCATTATAACTATTACAGGATTCATAATATCCAAAAAAAACATAGACCCGATAACAAAATTAAAAGAAAACATAGACAAATTTTCAAATGGAGATCTAACTCAATCATTCAAACAAAAAGGCAATTATGAAATAAATTCTATAAGTAATTCACTGAACAAAATGTCAAAAACATTAAATCAATCAATAAATCAAATATATCAAAAATCTAAAAAACTTGAAATCATATCTTCAAAAATAAAACAATCATCTCAAGACATATTCGATGAATATGAAAAAACAAAAAACAGTATAGAAAATTTAGATAAAGATTCACAAGAAACAACCGCATCAATAGAAGAAGTAAGTTCTTCCATACAAGAAATGTATTCAGCTTCAAATGAAATATATGAAAATATAAAAGATATAAATAAAAATATGGAAAATCTAAACCATATAAGTTCCGATACACAAGACAATATAGAAAAAATAAAAAATATATCACAAATCACAAAAGACCAATCATCCAAAAATAAAAAAATAGCCTTAAAAATTGAAGATAATATAAAACAATTAGAAAAAATATTAAAAGTACTCGATACAATATCAAAAAACACCGATTTACTGGCATTAAATGCATCAATAGAAGCTGCACGTGCTGGAGAAGCAGGAAAAGGATTTGCGGTTGTAGCACAAGAAGTAAGAACACTTTCAACAGAAAATCAAAAATTTAACAAACAAATAGAAAAAATAATAAATCAAATAAAAGAAGATTCAAAAATAAATCTTTCAGAATCGCAAAAAACTAATGAATTAATAATAAACACTGAAGAATATACAAATAACATAAAAACAACTTATAAAAAAATGGAAAACAAAATAGAGCAAACAATAGAAAAAACAAAAAAAATAGAACATTATATAAAAACATTAAACACAATAAATGGAGAAATAGCAGAATCGATGACAAGTGCAACTAATGCAATAGATTCAATATCTAATAAAACAAATTCAATAGCTCAAACATTAAAATTACAAAATCAAAAAAACACTGAAAATAAAGAACTTTCAGACCAGGTAAAAAAATTAACAGACGATTTAAAATCAGAATTCAAAAAATTTATATTATAAAGAGAAAGCAGAACCTAAAAAGGTTCTGCTTTCATTTTCTATCGAATGAAAAACTATAACAATCATCAGAATCATGATATAAACTATAAATCTTTTTAATCTCATCGATAGAATCTAAAAAAGCCCCAATTTGATATGATACCTCCAAAGTAGACACGTAATTAATAAAAATTACAAAGCTGCTTTGGAGGTATATTTATTATGTCGAGAAAAGGGAAATATAGTAAAGA
>NZ_JASUSU010000054.1:0-19476 GCF_030445905.1 Oceanotoga sp.
GCTGGTTCTCAAGTCGTTGAGTGGAATGTTCAAATGGCAGGTGCTTTGGTTGCTGCTTTACCCACTCTTATCGTTTATATCGTTCTTGGTAAGTATTTCTTAAAAGGTCTTTTATCTGGTTCTGTTAAAGGTTAAGTTTATAATATTATATAATATATTTCATATATAGAATTACTCCAATTACAATCTGTGAAGTAGTAATTCATATTTATATTATATAATTTTTCAAGTTCAATAACTTTATAATTTTCATTAAATTTTCCATATTCATCTATTGCTATCAAATATACTTTTTTCCCATAATAATTATAATTTTTATTTAAACTCAAAGAAAAATAATTATTATATATTCTTATATTTAAAACATTATCAGAAATTTTTTTAGTTTTTCCATTCATATATTCTATATTTAAAATTTTAGTGTCTATATATTCATAATTATAATATTCTGAGGTATATTTTCTTGAAATATACTTACTTTCAAAAGCATTTATATATTGTTCAGAAAAATAATCTAATTTTATATTTTCTGGATAATATTTATTTTTTAAAATATTAACCATATTAATTTGTTCTATTTGATTATAAGTTTGATTATTTAATTTAGCAGTGAAATCTTTAAATCCAAAATTATTATAATCATTTTCATATTTTTTATTTGTTATATATATCTTTTCTTTTTCTTCAGCTATTATACAAGAATTTAAAATAAAAGTTGATAATAATATTATTAATAAAATTGTCATCCTTTTAATTTTTTTCATGATTTAACCCCCAAATTTTTTATTTTTATAATATTATTATATTAAATTAAATCATTTTATATAACTCATTTTCGATAATATGGTATTTTAGGGAGTAAAATGAATAAAACTCGATTCTTTTTTAAGAATCGAGTTTATTTTTTTTATTTAATATAAAATTTATATCTCTTATTAATTTTATTATTGCATAAAATATTGCATAAAATTCAAGTCTTCCCAAATACATTCCAAGTGTTTCTATCCAGATAACACCTAAAGGAGCATTAGGATTTGTTATTCCAACAGATAATCCAACTGCAGAAAGTGCTGAAGCATATTCAAACATTGAATCTTCAAGTGTATATCCATATCCCAATAAAACAAAAACTCCTATAAAATATACTATAAAATACATCATAAATACAGCAATTACATCTCTTAAAGTTTCAAAACCAATTTTCTTTCTTGATACTCCTTTATAAACTTCAACATGGAATTTTGTGCCATTAGGTTTGAAAAAAGATTTTATTTGAACTAATATTAATTTTAAAGCTATATAAACTCTGTATAATTTTAATCCTCCAGCAGTAGAATCCATCATTCCACCAAGTATCATCAAAATAGTCATTATTAAAAGGGCAAATAAATTCCAATTTTCAAATGAAACTGTTGAAAACCCAGTACCTGTTAAAGCAGAAATGACTTGAAAAGCTCCATGTCTAACGCCATTAGCTACTCCATATATATTTAATGTATTGAATAAAAATATAAATATAAATGATATTAGTAATATAAAAAACATAGTTTTTGGTTCAGGGTTTTTAAAAAATGGTTCCATTCTTATTCTTTCTTTAAATTCTAATTTATTTATTTTACCTTTCTTATAATCAAGTATATTTCTATAAGAATTTTTTATCATAATTGCTCCTGCATAATGAACACCAAAACCAGTTCCGCCCATTATCATTAAAAGCATTATTATTATATCCATTGAAACATTGTCAAATGCACCTATACTAAAATTTTTAGAAGAAAATCCTCCTGTTGCAAGTGCAGTTAAAGTATGATTAAAAGCTTCAAAAAATGGCAATTTTGAAATAAACATCAATAAAAGTATTCCAATAAAAGCCCAAATTAAATATATACCAGTTATAATTTTAGCTGAATCTCTTAAATTTGGAACTAAATTATCTGTTCTTCCTTCCGCTTGATACAAACCCACTCCCATACTACCAGCAGTTATAACCATTATAAGCGCAAAACCTGCTCCACCGATATACTGCATTATTGATCGCCAAATTATAAAAGTTCTTGATATTATTTCTACATCAGAAATCATCGTTAATCCTGTTGTTGTCCAGCCTGATGTAGATTCAAAAATAGCTTGATGTATATTAAGCATTCCTTCAAATACAAAAGGTAATGATGAAAAAAATATAGAAAAAGTCCATACAAAAAATATTATCATGACTGCATCTTGTACATTTAATTTTTCATATTTTTCTTCTTCTTTTTTTCTACCAAAAAATCTAAAAATTATACCTGTAGAAATAGTTAATAAAAATGTATAAAAAAAAGAAAAAAAAGTTCTTATATCACCATAAATAAAAGAGGTTGAACCAACCCCTAAAATTAAAAATGATAAATAAGTTATAACTTTACCTGTTATACTCATTATTTCCCTATATCTTAATTTTAAATAATGTCTATATGTCGGCATAAAATCACCTCTATTTTAATGCTTCTTTTACTTTTTGAACTTGTTCTTTTAGGCTAAATACTATTATTTTATCATTTTCTTCTATAATACTCTCACCTTGAGGAACTTTGATTTCTCCATCTGATTTTATTTGAACACCAATTATAGTATTTTCAGGTAATTTTATGTTTTTTAATTTTTTATTACATGATTTGTCTTTTATATTGATTAATAATTCTAATATAGATAGTTTTTCTACATAAGGATTAAAAAAATCAGTTATGTCTTCATAATTCAAAGAGGCTTCTATCAATTTTTCCATCCAAGATATTGGAGTTAATGTATTTACATTTATTGTTTTAAACATAAATTCATTTTCTGGAGAATTTACCAAAGAAACTATTCTTATATCTTCATAATATTGTCTTAATAACCAAGAAATTACAAAATTTTCTGAATCATTCTCTGATATTATTATTAAGGCACCAACTCTTGAAGTCATTTCTAAATTTTCAACCCAATCTATATCTGTTGGATCATTATTTATTAATTCTAATGAAGAATAATAAGCCTTTAGACCATCCATTAATTCTATATTTTCTTTTTTCTTACTTATATAATATACTTCATTTCCAAGTAATAATAGTTTTTTTGCAAGTGAGTATGCTAATGTATCTCCTTCAAAAATATAAAAAGTTTTTTTCTTCATATTTTATCTACCTTCTCAAAATCTTCAACTAATTGTTGTACAGAATTTTCTATAGGACAGAATAATTCAACATTTGCTTTTTTAAATATATCTTTTTTTATAGGATCATTAACTCTTGCTACAAGTTTAATATTTGGATTTATATTTTTAATTCCGTATGCAAGCATAAAATTTAAATTATCATCTGGAGTAACTATATATACCATATCTGCTTTTTCAAGTTTTACTCTATTTAATGCATCCATATCACTTGTATCAACCGTCATGGTAAACCCAGTAAAATTTCTATTACTAAGTCTTATAAAAGAATTTTCATCTTTATCTATAACTACAACAGAATGATTTTCAGAAAGTTTTAAAGCTAATTCTGAACCTAATCTTCCACATCCAATTATTATAATAAATTTTATTTTTTCCATAAAACACCTCTATTTTAAAGCATTAGAAGCTTTGTAATGTTTTTGTGCGAGTTCATCTTTTCCTTTTTTTCTATAAAATTTATAAAATAGTAAATGTGGTTGATATGAGTTAGGATTTTCATACATCAATTTAGATATTTTATTTTTTATGGAATAATATTGTATATGATTTTCTATATCTAATTCATCTATTAAATCACTTAAATAGTCATAATTTTCTTTAAGGCTTCTGTATTTAAAAATAGAAGATTTTACCATACCATAAAATTCTTCAGGTGTGACTGGCTTTTCGTGCCAGTCATCTACACCGAACTTTAAAGATTTTTTTAATCTATCTATTGTAACAAAATTACTTATTATATATAAATGTGTTTTTGGAAACAAACTTTTTATTTTTTCAAGTTTTTCAGTTATATCTTTACCATTTATCTCTATTTCAGATATTATCAATGAAAGTCTTTCTTTTTCTTCTGGATCATAATTTTCTAAAAAATTATCTATTTCCGAAATTTCAGAAAGTGTTTTAATATCAAAATCTATTTCAATTATATTTTGAAGAAGTTTTTTATACAAATTTATAACCGATTCTTCTTCTTCAATTATTATTATTTCAATTTTATTCATTATTTACCACCTTTAAAGGATAAACTCTCTAACATTTTCATCATCTATAACTGGTCCTAATTTATTTTTTACATAGTCTGAATCTATTTCTAAACTCCATGGTGTAGAAGCTGGAGCTTCAAAAGAAACTTCTTCTAATACTTTTTCTACTACAGTATAAAGTCTTCTTGCTCCTATATTTTCTATTTTTTGATTTAAATCAAAAGCTATGTGTGCAAGTTCTTTTATACCATCATCTGTAAATTTTATTTCAACTTCATCTGTTTTTAATAATTCTATATATTGTTTTAATATTGCATTTTGAGGTTTTGTCAAAATATTTAAGAAATCTTCTTCTGTTAAATCTTCTAATTCAACTCTTACTGGAAACCTTCCTTGTAATTCTGGAATCAAATCAGATGGTTTTGCTACATGGAAAGCTCCAGCTGCTATAAATAATATATAATCAGTTTTTACAGGTCCATATTTTGTAACAATATTAGTTCCTTCTACAATCGGAAGTAAATCTCTTTGAACTCCTTCCCTTGAAACTTCTCCACCATTACCTTGGCCATTTCTTGTAGTTATTTTATCTATTTCATCTAAAAATATTATTCCTCTATTTTGAGCTCTTTCTATGCCTTCATGTATCATTTTATCTTTGTCTATCAATTTTTCTGCTTCAATAGGTAATAATACTTTTCTTGCTTCTGATACTTTCATTCTTCTTTTATTTTTTTTCTTAGGCATCATATTTTGAAACATTTCACCTAATTGAATTCCCATATCTTCAAATTCTGGTCCCATACCAGCAAACATTGGTGATGAATCTTCTTCTAATTCTATTTCTATTTCTATTTCTTCTAATTCACCATTTTTTAATTTTTCAAATATCTCTGCTCTTCTTTTATTTATATCATCTGAATCTTTAACTTTATTATTTTCATTTTCATTGTTTATATATGGATTATTTTGTCCAAACATTTGTAACATTTCCATAAAAGGAGCTTTTTGTTCATTTTTCTTATTTCCTGGAACAAATATTTCTATTAATCTTTCTTCTACTAATTTTTCTGCTCTTTTTTCAACTTCAGAAATCATTTCTTTTCTAACTAAATTTATCGATACATCAACTAATTCTCTTATCATTGATTCAACATTTTTTCCAACATATCCAACTTCAGTAAATCTAGTTGCTTCAAATTTAACAAAAGGAGCATTAGCTATTTCTGCTAATCTTCTTGCAATTTCAGTTTTTCCGACCCCTGTTGGTCCCATCATTAAAATATTTTTTGGAATTATCTCTTTTTTTAATTCTTCATCAAGATTTAACCTTCTAATTCTATTTCTTAATGCTATTGCAACGAGCTTTTTTGCAGAATCTTGCCCAATTATATATTTATTTAATTCACCAACTATTTTCCTTGGTGTTAGTTGATCCAATACCATGTTTATCACCTCGACATAATTGTATCATATTAATTAATTTTTAAAAAGCGTGGTTAGCCCACGCTTTTTATACTTCATGTACTTTTAAAAGATTAGTTGTTCCAGAGAACCCATAAGGAATTCCCGCTGTAACTATTATATTATCACCTTTTTTTGAATAATCCATAGTTCTAACTATATTTGATATATTATTTAACATAGAATCTGTATCAACAAATTTTGACATTATTACAGGAGTTACTCCCCATACTAAAGCCATTCTATTATAAGTTTCTTTTCTTGGAGATGCAGCTATTATATTTACACTTCTTCTAAATCTTGATAATGCTCTCGCTGTATATCCGCTATAAGTAGAAGCTACTATAACATCTATATTTAAGTCTTCAGCAGTATCAATAGCAGCTTTTGATATTGCATTAGTTGCAAGATCTCCACCTTCCAAACTAAAATAATCAAATTTAAAAGTATAATCACCAAGATATTCTTCTGTTTCTTTTGCAACATTTACCATAACTTTTACTGCTTCAATTGGATACGCTCCTACTGAAGTTTCTGCTGAAAGCATTACCGCATCAGTTCCATCCAATATAGCATTTGCTATATCAGAAGCTTCAGCTCTTGTAGGTACAGGATTTTCAATCATAGTTTCAAGCATCTGAGTAGCAGTTATTACTGGTTTTGCTTTTGCATTCGCAAGTTCTATTATCCTTTTTTGTAATAATGGAACTTTTTGAACAGGAACTTCTACACCAAGATCTCCTCTTGCAACCATTACACCATCAGCAGCATCTATTATCGATTCTAAATTTTCAATTGCCTGTAATGTTTCAATTTTTACTATTACAGGAATATCAGGAGCTCCTAATTCTTTTAATATATTTTTTGTTTGTTTTACATCTTCTGGTTTTCTTACAAAAGACTGCGCAATATAATCAATACCCCATTTAACAGCATTTTCTATATAAAGTTTATCTTTTTTTGTTAATCCAGGAAGTTTTATATCAACACCAGGAACATTTATACCTCTTCTATGAGTAATAGTTCCACCATTTATTATTTTTGTATAAATATTTTTTTTATCAACTTTAATTACTTCTAATTTTACTTTACCATCATTTAATAAAATAAAATCTTTTGGTTGAACATCTTCTACTAAACCGGGATAAGTCAAGCTTACAATATGTTCATCTCCATCTAATTCATCAGCAGTTAATATGAATTCGTTTCCTTCAACAAGAGTAACTTCATCTGTTTTAAAATTTTTTGTTCTCATTTTAGGTCCTTCAAGGTCTAAAAGAACTGCTATTGGAACATTTAACTTTTCTCTTATTTCTTGAATTTTTTTTGTTCTTTCTCCATGTATTTGAGGATCACCATGTGAAGTATTAAGTCTTGCAACATTCATTCCTGTTTTTATTAATTTTTCTAACATCTCATCACTTTCAGTAGCTGGGCCTATTGTACATACTATTCTCGTCTTTTTTTCAAGCATATGATTCTCTCCTTTCTTTTCCTTTTATGAAAGTATTTTAGAGAGTTTTAATAAATCCATATCTAATTCTTTCTTTTCTGAAAGAACTTTTTCTATAGGAACTCTTGCCATATTTGATCTGCTGAGAGAAGTCATAACACCAAAATCTTTTTCTAATATAGCTTTTACAGCTTCATGACCCATTCTTGCTGCTAATAATCTATCGAAGGCACTTGGTGCTCCTCCCCTTTGAACATGACCAAGTATTGTTATTCTTGTTTCAAAACCAATTCTATTTTCAAGATGTCTTGAAACAGTATAAGCACTTGCAGCTCCTTCTGCTACAACTATTATAGAATTAATTTTTCCTCTTTGTCTTTCTTCCCAAATTCTTTCAGCTATAGCTTTAAAATCAACTGGATTTTCTGGTATTATTACAGCTTCTGCTCCAACAGCTATACCAGATGCAAGAGCTATATATCCCGAGCCTCTTCCCATTACTTCAACTACAAAAGCTCTTTCATGAGATGAAGCAGTATCTTTTAATTTTTGCATTGCTTCTACACAAGTATTTAAACAAGTATCAACACCTATACACATATCTGTAAAGGATATATCATTATCTATAGATCCTGGTATACCTATAACAGGAATTCCATGTTCTTCTGATAAAAGTTTTCCGCCTGTCAGACTACCTTCTCCACCTATAATAACTAAAACATCAATTCCTAATTCCTTTAAATTTTGAGCTGCTTTTGATCTTATTTCTGGAAGTTTAAACTCTGGAACTCTTGCTGTTCTAAGAATTGTTCCTCCTCTTTCCATTATTCCACCAACATCAGAAAAAGAAAACTTTCTGAATTCTTTATCAAGAATACCAGCAAAGCCTCTATAAAATGCATAAACTTCTAATCCTTCTGTAACCGCTGATCGGGTAACAGCTCTTATTGCTGCATTCATTCCTGGTGCATCTCCACCACTTGTTATAATACCTATTCTTTTTATTTCGGACATAAAAATAACCTCCTCGTTTCTTATGAAAGTTTAGCATATAATAAAATTGACCCATTTTATTATATCATTAATTATAAGTATTTTTTATTAAATTATAGTTTTTTTCTTTTATATATTCGAAATCATTTGTGATTTTTTTTATTATTACAACCGATATATTAATATACAGTAAAATAAAGTAAATTTTTGAATCATTATATTCTCATTGTGATATAATTATTTTTAAGGAGGGATTATTATGATTGAGTTATATGATAAGGATAAAATAGTTAATATCCTAAAAGGATATAGCATCAGAGTTACTCCCAATCGTTTAAAAGTGGCAGAAATAATTTTAAATTCAGAAGTTCATCCTTCAATCGATGAAATTCATACTATTTTAACTAAAAGCGGAAAAAATATTTCTTTTACTTCAGTATATAATATCATAAAAATGTTTCAATCAGCAGGTATTGTAAAAGAAATAAAGTCCAAAGATAGATCTAGATATGATGCTAATCTCAAACCACATTCGCATTTTATATGTAAAAATTGTGGTAGAGTTTTTGATGTTGATATGGAAATTACAAATTCAAATTTTCCAACATCTATAAATGGTATGTCCGTGGACAGTCTTGAAGTAACATATTATGGTCTATGTTCAGAATGTAATAATGATAATAAGGATAATTAAATATTAAAGACGGCTAATTAGCCGTCTTTAATATTTAATATTTAATTCTTTATTTGCTTTTAACTCATTTAATCTTGATATTTTTGTATTATGTGGTGCCTTTTTTATTATATCAGGATTTGTTTTAGCTTCTTCAACTATTGTTTTAAAATTTTCTATAACTATATCTAATCTTTCTTTTGATTCTGTTTCTGTAGGTTCTATCATCATAGCTTCTTTTACTATTAATGGAAAATATACTGTTGGTGGATGTATATCAAAATCCATTAATCTTTTTGCAATATCTAATGTCTTAACTCCATATTCTTTCAAAAAAGATCCATCTATTACAAATTCATGTTTACATATTCCTTCATGAGACATGTTCATATATTCAGACATTTTTTTCTTCATATAATTAGCATTTAAAACTGCTAATTCACTTGCCCTTTTTAAACCATCTGAGCCCATGCTTAAAATATAAATATAAGCTTTTAAATATACTAAGAAATTTCCATAAAAGCTTCTTACTCTCCCTATAGAATGTTTAATATTGTAATTTATAAAGTATTTATCTTCTTTACTTTTTTCTACTATTGGTTTTGGTAAATAATCTTTTAAAAATTCTTTTACTCCAACAGTGCCACTTCCAGGCCCTCCCATTCCGTGAGGTGTTGAAAGAGTTTTATGTAAATTTAAATGGACTACATCAAATCCCATATCTCCAGGTCTTACTTTTCCCATTATTGCGTTTAAATTAGCTCCATCATAATAAAGTAATGTGTTATTTGATTTTGCAATTTTTGATATTTCTAATATATCTTTTTCAAAAATACCCAAGGTATTTGGATTAGTTAACATTATTGCTGCTATATCTTCTGTCATTATCTTTTTTAATTCTTCTATATCAACAGTACCATTTATATTAGATTTAACTTCAACAATTTCAAATCCAGCCATTTTAGCTGATGCAGGATTAGTTCCGTGAGCCGAATCAGGTACTATAACTTTAGTTTTATTTTTAAAACCATTAGTTTCAAGATATTTTTTTATTATCAACATACCTGTGAGTTCTCCATGTGCACCTGCAGCCGGCTGTAAAGTAACTGCATCCATACCTGTAAGTTCTCCAAGATAATTTTGTAATTCATACATTATTTGTAAATTACCTTGTACAGTTTCTTCTTCTTGATAAGGATGTATAAATTTAAAATTTTCCCAATTAGCTATTTCTTCGTTTAATACAGGATTATATTTCATAGTACATGATCCTAGTGGATAAAAACCCTTATCTACAGAATGATTTAATTTTTCAAGTTCATCATAATGTCTTATTACTTCTAATTCATATGTTTCTGGTAAATTTGGTAGTTCTTTTCTTAAATATTTTTTATCTATATTTTCTTTAGGAACATCTAATTCTGGAATTCTAAAACCTGTTCTTCCATTCATTGATTTATCAAAAATTAACTTCATATTATCCCCTCCAAAAAAGAACATATAAAGTCTATTTCTTCTTTAGTATTTAATTCAGTAGCACAAAATAAAGCAATATTTTTTTCACCTGTTATTTTTTCTAAATTTAAAGGGCCAAAATATTTTTGTTCATGCAATTTTTTATTTATTTTATCTATAGAAATTTTTGATTTTAAAGCAAATTCATTAAAAAATGTTCCTTCAAAAACAGGTTCAAATTTTTCTGTTTTTATTAGCTTATTATATAAATAATGAGATTTATGATAATTTTGCATCGCTATTTCTTTTATACCTGTTCTACCCATTATACTCATATAAACAGCAGCTAATAAAGCATTATGAGCGTGATTCGAACAGATATTTGAAGTTGCTTTTTCTCTTCTTATATGCTGTTCTCTTGTTTGAAGAATCATCACAAATCCTTCTTTCCCATTGTCATCTATAGTTTTACCTATAATTCTTCCCGGCATATTTCTAATAAATTCTTTTTTAGAAGAAAAAAATCCAAATCCTGGTCCTCCAAACCCTGGGGCATTTCCAAGAGGTTGCCCTTCTCCAACAACTATATCAGCTCCAAGTTTACCGGGTGATTGAAAAGCTCCAAGCATTATAGGATTTGTAACAACTATTAAAAGTATATTTTTTGGAATAATTTTTCTTATTTCTTCTATATCTTCAATTATTCCATAAAAGTTTGGATAACCTATTACTACAGAAGATATTTCATCATTTATTTTATTTTTTAAATCTGTTATGTTGATTTTCCCTGTTTTTTTATCATAATTTATCTTTTCTAAATTGAATTCTTGAGGTTTTAAATATGTCTCACAAACTTCAATATATTCAGGATGTATAGTATCCGCTATTAATGTTTTATATTTTTTATTAATTCTACCAGCCATTAAAATTGCCTCTGCAACTGAAGTTGCTCCATCATACATAGATGAATTTGAAACTTCTAAACCTGTAAGCTCAGATATCATAGTTTGAAATTCATACATTATTTGTAATGTCCCTTGAGAAACTTCAGCTTGATAAGGGGTATAAGCTGTTAAAAAACCTCTTTTAGCTCCTATTTGATATACTATTGATGGAATATAATGATTATATATTCCACCTCCTCTAAAACAACCAAAATCTCTAATATTGTCATTTAAAGATGCTTTTTCTCTTAAACTTCTTTTTAAATTAATTTCTGATATTGAATTTGGTATGTTAAGATCTCTATTTAATAATTCCGGAACATCTGAATAAAGATCATCTATAGCATTTACTCCTATGGTTTTTAGCATTTTATTTATATCTTCATCTGTATGTGGAAGATAAGGATACATTGCCAATTTTTTCACCCCTATTTTTATTTTTTTCCGCCTTTTGATGTCCCTTTATAAAAAGGCGTTTTTATTATTTTTGCTTCTAATAATTTATTTTTTGCTTTTATAAAAATTTCATTTCCTATTTTTGATTTATCTTTATCTATATATATCAAAGCAAGATTTTTATTTAATGTTGGAGATTTAACTCCACTTGTTACATAACCTATTTTATTATCAGCAGCATCATAAACTCCATAATCATGTCTAACTGGCATTTTAGAATTAATTTCAATTCCTCTTAAAACTTTTTTTAATCCATTTTTTTGCTGTTCTAAAATTTTTTCTGAACCTATAAAGTTTTTTTCAAGATTTAACGTCCATTTTAATCCCGCTTCTAACGGTGTAATTTCATCATTCATTTCATTACCATATAATAAAAGTTTAGGTTCAAATCTTAAAGTATCTCTTGCTCCTAAACCTGATGGACTTCCTCCTACTTCTTCTACAAGTTGCAAAAGTTTTTTCCATATTTCAACACTTATTTCATTTTTACAATATATTTCAAATCCATCTTCCCCTGTATAACCTGTTCTTGATAATATTATTTCAAAGTTGTCATATTTTAATGTTCTAAATTTATAAAATTCTATTTCATTTAAATCATATGTAAATATTTTTTGTAATTGTTTTTCTGCTAAAGGTCCTTGAATGGCAATTTGAGCTATTTCATCTGATATGTTTTTTATATTGATATTGTAATTTTTTGATTGTTCTCTTATCCAATTAAAGTCTTTTTCAATATTAGAAGCATTTACTACAAGTAAAAAATTCTCTTCATCATATTTATAAGCAAGAAGATCATCTACTATACCTCCTTCATGATTACACATAGGAGTATATAATATGTCATAAGGTTTCATATCTTCTATTCTATTTGGTAATAAATATTCTATAAATTTTTGTGCATCTTTTCCTTTTATTTCTATTTCTCCCATATGGGATACATCAAAAATTCCAACTTTCTCTCTAACTTTATTATGTTCTTCAATTATAGATGTATACCATACAGGCATTTCCCAACCACCAAACTCTATCATCTTTGCATTCAATTTTAGATGTTCTTCATACAAAGGTGTTTTCTTTAATTCTCCCATGTTGTATCCTCCCCTTTTATAATATTTATTATTTCTTTGGATTCTTTATAATTACTATCTTCTACATATATTGAGTAATAAGTACCAACTCCCATATATTCCATTCCTATACCAGTAGAAGACTTTATTATAATTTTTATATTTTTTTCTTCAAAATAAGCTTTTATTAATTGCAATTCTGTGTAATTTAACATTTCTATAACTTTTTTTATTTAAATCACCTCCAATTAATTATATCACGAGATATGAAATTTTTTTCAATGAAGATTTTCACAATACAACTTAATTAAAACTAATTATACTTTATTAATAATGAAATTATACTTTACTTTTAAAAATTTGATTATGATTAGTTATGTCATTCTTTTATTTATTGTTAATATAATTTTTGTATAATATATAGGATTTAATTCAAATTAAATAATCTAAAAATTTGCAATAAATAAGGAGGGTAGACGTTATAGTCAAATAAAAAATATTTTAATTTTGATTTTATATTATTTTTTATTTTACATAGCGGTTTAGTAATGAATATAATAAAACATATCAGTAATGAATTAAAAGTTTCTGAAAAAGGTGTAAATAATACTATAAAACTTTTAGAAGATGGTAATACAGTTCCTTTTATAAGTCGTTACAGAAAAGAATTAACTGGAAATTTTAATGAAGAAATAATAAGAAAAATTGATGAACTTAATAATTATTATAAAAATTTGGAATCTTATAAAGAAACTGTTTTAAAAAGTATTGACGAACAAGGTCAATTAACTGAAGATTTAAAAATCAGTATTTTAAATTGTACTAAAATGCCTGATTTAGAAGATATTTACTTACCTTATAAAAAAAGAAAAAAAACAAAGGCAGATAAAGCTATTGAAGCTGGTTTAGAAGATCCTACACTTATCATTTTAAATGGTAAAAATATTGAAAAAGATTTTTTTAAAACATATATAAATGATGAATATCCTAATGAAGATTCAATTATAGAAGGTATTTCTCATATTATAGGTCAAAAATTTGCTCATGATAAAATCATAAGAGAAAAATTAAGAAATAATTATGAAAAATTTGGATTTATTATTTCAAATAAGAAAAAAGATTTTTTAGAAACTGAAACAAAATATGATATGTATAATGAATTTTCTCAAAAAATTTCTGAAATACAAGATTATAGAGTTCTCGCAATTAATAGAGGCGAAAAAGAAAATATTTTAACTGTAAAATTAGAATTACATAATTCTTATATTAATGCCTTATTTAATTTATATATGACAAATAAATCTTATAATGATGAAATTATTTCTTTAGGGCTTGATTATGGTTTTAAGAGTCTTCTTAATCCTTCAATAGAAAGAGAAATACGTCAAAATTTATCTTTAAAAGCTGAAGAATCAGCAATTAACTTATTTTCAAACAATTTAAGACAACTTTTATTAACTCCCCCTTTAAAAAATAAAAGAATATTAGCTATTGATCCAGGTTTTAGAACAGGTTGTAAAGTAGTTGCCATTAATGAATTTGGAAATTTTTTAGAATATAATACCATTTTTCCAGTTCCACCAAAAAATGATTTTTTTGGTTCTGAAAAAACTGTATTGAATATGATAAAAAAACATAATTTAAATTTAATTGTAATTGGAAATGGAACAGCTTCAAGAGAAACACAAAATTTTATTGTTCAAGTTAAGAAAAATAATAATCTTAACATTAAATATATTTTTGCAAATGAAGCTGGAGCTTCTGTATATTCAGCATCTAAAATAGCAAAACAAGAATTTCCAGATTTCGATGTAACTATAAGAGGAGCAATTAGTATTGGTAGAAGAATTCAAGATCCATTAGCTGAATTAGTAAAAATAGATCCAAAATCTATAGGTGTTGGACAATATCAACATGATGTCAATCAAAAATCATTAAAAGAAAAATTGAATAATGTTGTTGAAAGTGTTGTTAATTACGTTGGAGTAAATTTAAATACAGCATCATCTTCTCTTTTACAATTTGTTTCTGGTATTACACCTACTATTTCTAAAAGAATTATACAATATCGTGAAAATACTGGTTCTTTTAAATCTAGAGATGAAATTAAAAATATTAAAGGACTTGGCCCAAAATCTTTTGAACAGAGTGCAGGTTTTTTGAGAATTTTTGATAGTACAAATCCACTTGATATGACAGGTATTCATCCAGAAAGTTATAATTTTACAATTGATTTTATACAATTTTTAGGGTATTCTATTGATAAGATATTCGACAAAGAATTTAAAGATACTCTTAATAATATTTTAAATGATGATAATAGAATTAAAGATATTTCAGAAGAATTAAATATTGGTACTTATACTTTAGAAGATATAATAAAAGAACTTTTAAAGCCTGGCAGAGATTTAAGAGATGATTTACCAGCGCCAATTCTTTTTGATGATGTTTTAAATTTTGAAGATTTAAAAGAAGGTATGGTTCTTGAAGGAAAAATAACAAATATAACAGATTTTGGTGCTTTTGTAGATTTAGGTATTAAAGAAAGTGGTTTAATTCATAAATCTAATCTATCTGATAGTTATGTAAAACATCCAACAGATGTTGTTAAAATAAATGATATAGTAAGAGTTGAAATAATAAAAATTGATAAAAATCTTAAAAGAATTAATCTTAAAAGATTAAATAAAAAGGGCGCTTGACAGCGCCCTATTTTTATTATTTTACTCTCTCTTTTAATTCTTTTCCAGCTATAAATTTAGGTACTTTTCTTGCAGGTATTTTTATCTGCTTACCTGTTTGAGGATTTACACCTTTTCTTGCAGCTCTTTGTTGTACTTTAAATGTACCAAATCCAACTAACTTAACTTCCCCTTCTTTTTCTAATTCTTCAGATACTACTGAAACAAAGCTATCAACAAATACCTCAGCTTGTTTTTTTGTTGTTGAAGCTTTTTCTGATAAAGCATCTACTAATTCCTTTTTATTCATCAAAATACCCCCTTTCGATAATTAAAGAACTTTTATGTTAAATCAAAATTTGTTTTTTCTATAAATAGAAGCTAAAATTTTTATTCTTTTATCATTTATTATTGATCTTAAAAAATTATAATCTTTTATTTTATGATTATTTCCAATTAAATCTATATAACCATATTCAATATCTTCATCGTATATATATAATCTTGATTTACCATAATTATTCCAAATTTTAAAATCATAATAATAATCATATTTTAATTGTTCTAATATGTCTTTAATTCTTTTTTTTCTTTCAAATATTATTTCATTTATTTTTAGTATTGTATTTATCTTCCATATAATTTCATCAGTATTTTTTTCATTTTTAATATTTTCAATATATGTTTCTAATGAAAAAAATTCATTATCTTTAATTCCTACTATTGAAAAATTAATCAATAAATCTAAGAATATATTTAAATCTTCTTTGAAATCTATATTTATATTCTTTATCAAATATTCTTGATTAAAAAATTCAAAATCATTCTCTATTAATTTATTTTTTTTATAATTATTTATATACTTACTTTTTAATAAAAAATAAACCATATATACTTTAGAACCTTCTTTACGTGTATATTATATCATAATATATTTTTTTAAACAACATGTTTTTAATTTTTTATTAATCTTATTGGACTAAATTTCAAATTAACTTAATATTTGAAATTTAAATATTCCACGAAAATAACCATTTTCTTTTATTGGCATCCAAGTTGGATCAGAAAGTTTGATTTCTTCAAGTTTGACAACTCTTATCTCACCTAAATTATCATTATCAACTGGTCCAGTATGATAAATTAAAAAATCTTCTCCATAATTTTTTATATATATCATAACATGATAAGGAAAATTAATATCTTCTGGATGTATAAAATACAATATATTTCCACTTTCTGCCTTATTTATATCTTTTCCAATATATTTCATGTTTTTTTCTATCAATATTCTTGCAGAAACAAAATTTGTCCAATTATCTTCAGACTTAAATATATTAGTACCTATATTAGGTATTTCAGGATAATTATATTTATTTATATCTTCATAAATAATTCCTTTATATCCTGTTTCTAATAACCATTTTGAATCATGTTTTTTTAAAGATTCTTTATATGCAAATCTTATAAGTCCTGCACAATCAGCATAATTTTCTGGTAATTTCATATTATTATTCGCAATATTTATTATTATGGAATTAAACCAATTATTAAAATTTTCAGAATCTTCTTGGTTTAACTTTAAAATATTTTCAATATCTGTTTTATTATTTATTTTAATTCCTTTTTTATCTTTTGTTATTATTATTGTGAATGATGATACTATTAATACAATTAATAGTATCATCATTATTATTTTTTTTCTTATTAGAAACTCACCTCTGGTCTTTCATAAGAGTATGAAGGCACTTCAAAATATTCTCTAGTTTCATATCCAAGATTTCCAGAAATTATATTAGTAGGAAATCTTTTTATTTTAGAGTTATAATCTCTAATTGAATCATTGTACCTTTTTCTACTAACGGATATTCTATTTTCTGTTCCTGATAATTCATCCATCAATTGAATAAAAACTTTATCAGATTTTAGTTCTGGATAACTTTCACTTATAGCTAAAAGCCTTGATAATGCACTATTCATTTCTCCTGCAGCTTTCATAGTTTCATCAGTAGTTTGTGCACCTATTAATTTTGCTCTGGCTTCTGAAACTTGTGTAAATATTTCTTTTTCTTGTGAAGCATAACCTTTTACAGTATTTACCAAGTTTGGTATTAAATCTGCTCTTCTCATTAATTGATTTTCTATTTCAGCCCAATTTGAATCTAAAGATTCATTTAAATTAACTAAACTATTATAAGTAGAAAAATACCAACCAAATATACCTATAGCAAATAATCCTATAATAACTAAAACTAATATTAATCCTTTTTTCATTTTTTTCCTCCTATAAATTTTATATATTAAAAACTTCTTCCAGCACCACCGCCACCTGATGAACCTCCACCAAATGACGAACCTCCACTACTGCTTCCACTTCCACCGCCAAATCCTCCACTACTACTTCCTATTCTTGGTATTATATATGTTTTTCTGTATATATTTCCACAATTTGGACATTTATATACATATAAACCTTGTCCTGCTGAGTATCTTGTAGCTCTTTTTATTACTCTTTTTTGAGACATTTTCATTCTTTTACCACATGATGAACATTTTGGTGTAGTGAATATTGCTATTAATACTATTATTATAAAAGTTCCCATAATAATAAAAACTAAAAATATCGGATTAAAATCATCTGATGACTCTTCTAAATCGATATCCCCAGATAAATAATCATTTATAGCTTCTAAAACATTTATAACTGCTAAATCATAATTTTTTTTAGAAAGATTTTCCATCATATATGTATCTATAAGTCTTCCAACTTTTCCATCAGGAAAATCGCCTTCTAAACCATATCCAGTTTCTATCTCTATTCTGCTTTTGCCTTTTTCTTCAGATAAAGCTATTAATATTAATAATCCATTATCTTTTTCTTTATCACCTATTTTCCAAGAATTAAAAATTTCTGTAGCCATTTCTTTTGGGGTTATTTCATCTTGAACAGATAAAGTTACAACTGCTATTTCTATTCCTTTATTAGATCTTATATCTTTTATTAGATTCTCTATTTTTTGATCTTCTTTTAATATGTTTAAATAATCATTTGTGTTTGAATAATGTTTTGGAACTTCCCATGAGAATATTAATATTGAAATATACATGATTAAAAATATAGTTATAGATTTTTTATTCAAGATTTTTTCCCTCACTTTGTTTTATTTTAATATATTATACCATTTATAAATTAAACTTAAAAGAATTATTTTTAATTTATGATATAATAAACTCTGATTTATAATGTCTTTCATTTTTGTAAGTTTAAAAACTTTCTTGTAAGTTATTTTTAATGTTATATATTTTATCAGAAAGTATAATTATTTTAAATACTTATAAGAGGTGATATTTTTTGAAAAATAAATTTTTTTTGATTTTATTTTTGGTTTTGTTTTTGACTTCGTTTTCAAATATAAATTCAGATCTAAAAATAAATATTAATGTTAATGACGATTACACTTTTTTAAAAGAAGAAATTTTTACTTTCAGTTCTATTTCTTTAGGAACTTTTATATTTGATGAGTCTATAAGAAATTTTAATGAATCTATAAATATAAAATTTCCAAGTATTGAAAGTATTACAGATGAAAAAGTTCTTTTAGGTGGAAATTCTACTATATTTTTTTATTCTATATTTTCTAAGGATAAAAAACTTCAAAGAGTTTCTTTAGAAAGTTTCCAAAAAGCTTTTTTTGCAGGTTCTATTGCCTATGCTTCAAAAATTTTTTTTGGTAGAGCAAGACCTTATTTGGAACTCGGTCATAACAATTTTGACTTTTTTAACTTTAATTATAATTTTCATTCTTTTCCATCGGGTCATTCAACTGTTTCTTGGGCTTTATTAACTCCATATGCTGAAAATTATAATAAAGCATTTTATATAATTCCTGCTTTTATTTCTATTTCAAGAATTATTGAAGATAAACATTGGACTTCTGATGTTATAATTGGTTCTGCATTAGGATTTTTTATAGGTAAATATTTACCTTATTTTGAATTTTCTTTTTAAATTTAATTAGTGACTTGAAAAATAGAGCAATAAAAAAGGGATATGAAATAAAAAACAAGTAAATGAAAAGCAACAAAAATAAAAACAAGTAAAAAAAGGAATAAA